>NZ_JBFODJ010000109.1:0-9396 GCF_040908265.1 Aeromonas sp. R5-1 | reverse complement strand
GGGGAGCCCGCAGAATTCGGAAAAAATCGTACGCTAAGGTTTTCCGGGCATCCGTAAGGGCCGAAACTTCCCGTCTTCCAGTCTGCGGCTCTGCCGCCAGACGTAATCGCCGGTTAGGTTGATGTGCTCCCAGCCCAGCGGCGACAGGAATTGCAGCAGCTCGCCGTCCACCGGCTTGCCGGCCTCGACCAACCCCTGGGTGGCGCGTTCCAGGTACACCGTGTTCCACAGCACGATAGCCGCCGTCACCAGGTTGAGGCCGCTGGCCCGGTAGCGCTGCTGCTCGAAGCTCCGATCCCTGATTTCCCCAAGGCGGTTGAAGAACACCGCCCTGGCCAGCGAGTTGCGCGCCTCACCTTTGTTCAGGCCGGCATGCACGCGGCGGCGCAGTTCAACACTTTGCAGCCAGTCCAGGATGAACAGCGTGCGCTCGATCCGGCCCAGCTCGCGCAGGGCCACGGCCAGTCCGTTCTGGCGCGGGTAGCTGCCGAGCTTGCGCAGCATCAGCGAGGCGGTGACGGTGCCCTGCTTGATCGAGCTGGCCAGGCGCAGGATGTCGTCCCAGTGGGCACGCACGTGCTTGATGTTCAGGGTGCCGCCGATCAGCGGGCGCAACGTCGGGTAGGCTTGCACGCCCTGCGGCACGTACAGCTTGGTTTCGCCGAGGTCGCGGATGCGCGGCGCGAAGCGGAAGCCTAGCAGGTGCATCAGGGCAAAGACGTGATCGGTGAAGCCGGCCGTGTCGGTGTAGTGCTCCTCGATCCGCAGGTCGGACTCGTGGTACAGCAGGCCGTCGAGCACATAGGTGGAATCGCGGACGCCGACATTCACCACGCGGGTGCTGAACGGCGCGTACTGGTCGGAGATATGGGTATAGAACAGCCGTCCCGGCTCGCTACCGTACTTCGGGTTGACGTGCCCGGTGCTCTCGCCCCGGCCACCCGCGCGGAAGCGCTGGCCATCGGAGGATGAGGTCGTGCCGTCGCCCCAGTGGGCGGCAAAGGCGTGGCGATACTGGTGGTTGACCAGCTCGGCCAAGGCCGCCGAATAGGTTTCGTCGCGGATGTGCCAGGCTTGCAGCCAGGACAGCTTGGCGTAGGTCAGGCCGGGGCTCGACTCGGCCATCTTGGTCAGCCCGAGGTTGATCGCATCACCGAGGATTGCGGACAGCAGCAACGTCCTGTCTTTGGCCTCGGCCCCGTCCTTCAAGTGGGTGAAGTGGCGGCTGAAGCCCGTCCAGTCGTCCACGTCCATCAGCAGTTCGGTGATCTTGATGCGCGGCAGTAACTGGCTGGTTTGGTCGATCAGCGCCTGCGCCCGATCCGGCACCGCCGCATCCAGCGGGGTGATTTTCAGCCCTGACTCGGTGAGGATGGCATCGGGCAGCTCGTTGTCCTTGGCCAGGCGGGTGACGGTGGCCAACTGCTCGTCCAGCAGCTGCAAACGCTCTTCCAGGTACTGGTCGCTGTTCGGGTTGATCGCCAGGGGCAGGGCCTGCTCGCGCTTGAGTGCGGCGAACTTCTCGGCCGGCAGCAGGTAGTCGTCGAAGTCGCGGAACTGCCGCGAGCCCTTGACCCAGATGTCGCCGGAGCGCAGGGCGTTCTTCAGCTCGGACAGGGCGCAGATTTCGTAGAATTTCCGGTCGAGGCCTTCCGGGGTGATCACCAGCGGCTTCCAGCGCGGCTTGATGAAGGCCGTGGGTGCATCGGCCGGCACCTTGCGCAGGTTGTCGGCGTTCATCTCACGCAGGGTCTGCACGGCTGCCAGCACGCCTTGCGCGGCCGGCGCGGCGCGCAGTTCCAGCACCTCCAGCAAGGCCGGCGTGTAACGGCGCAGGGTGGCGAAGTTCTCGCCGACCAGGTGCAGGTGGTCGAAGCCTTCCGGCCGGGCCAGCAGCTCGGCCTCGCTGACGCTCTCGGTGAACTCGTCCCAGGGAATCACCGCCTCGATGGCGGCATAGGGGTCGCTGCCGCTTTCCTTCGCTTCCAGCAGCGCCTGGCCGATCCTGGAGTACAGGCGCACCTTGTCGTTGATCGCCTTGCCCTGCTTCTGGAACTGCTGCTGATGCTTGTGCTTCGCGCCGCTGAACAGCTTGACCAGGATGCGGTCATGCAGATCGACCAGCTCATCGATCACGGTCGCGGTGCTCTCCAGCACCACGGCGGCCAGGGTCGCGTAGCGGCGCTGCGGCTCGAACTTACCGAGGTCTTTGGGCGTCATCTGCCCACCCTCGCGGGCCAGCTTGAGCAGGCGGTTCTGGTGGATGTGCCGGCCCAGGCCTTCGGGCAAGTCCACCAACTGAAATGTCTTCAGCCGCTCGATGTGTTCCAGCATGTGCCGAGAGTTGGGTTTCAGCGGTGCCTGGCGCAGCCAGGTCAACCAGGTGATGCTGCTGCCGGCCTTGAGCTTCAACAGCTCGTCCAGCTTGGCCCGATGCGAGTCCGTGAGTGGTTCGACCAGGGCGCGGTAGACCCGCCGATTGGCTCGCGCAATGGCTTCCGAGCAGGCCCGGTCAATCACGCTCAGCGCCGGCAGGATGCGTCGTTTCTGCCGTAGGCTCTCCAGGGCCTGACCGGCCAGCAGCAAGCCTTTGTCGGTCTGCTGGGCCAGCTCGGTTAGCTCGCGCACCAGGGCGCGGAAGTCGGACAGGCCGAACGGGGCCAGTTGCAGGTAGGTGCGCAGTTCCTGGGCATGCTCGCGACGGGTCACGTCGCGCTCGCCGTACTTTGCCCAGCTCGCCGGCTCGGCCTGGACTTGCTTCGCCACCCACAGGATGACCGGCTCGGGCAGCTCGCTGTCGGTTCCCAGCGCGTAACCGGGGTAGCGCAGCAGGCAGAGCTGCACGGCGAAGCCGAGGCGGTTGGCGTCGCCGCGTCGCTGGCGGATCAGCGACAGGTCGGAGTCGTTGAAGGTGTAGTAGCGGATCAGGTCATCCTGGCTTTCCGGCAGCGCAAGCAGGGTGTCCCGCTCCGTGGCCGAGAGGATCAAGCGACGCGGCATGTGTCAGTCGTCCGTGCGGAGGTACTGGTAGAGGGTTTCCCGGCTGATGTTGAACTCGCGGGCAAGCTGCGCCTTGGGCTCGCCGGCCGTCGCTCGCTGCCGCAGGGTAGCAGCCTGCTCATCGGACAGGGCTTTCTTGCGGCCCCGGTACGCGCCACGCTGCTTGGCCAAGGCGATGCCCTCACGCTGCCGCTCGCGGATCAGGGCGCGCTCGAACTCAGCGAAGGCCCCCATCACCGACAGCATCAGGTTGGCCATCGGCGAGTCCTCGCCAGTGAACACCAGGCCCTCCTTCAGGAACTCGATGCGCACGCCGCGCTGAGTCAGCTTCTGTACCAAGCGACGCAGGTCATCGAGGTTGCGGGCCAGCCGATCCATGCTGTGCACCACCACTGTATCGCCTTCGCGGACGAAGCTCAGCAGCGCTTCGAGCTGGGGGCGCTGGGTGTCCTTGCCCGATGCCTTGTCGGTGAACACCTTGCTCACCTGGGTTTGTTCCAGCTGGCGTTCCGGGTTCTGGTCAAAGCTGCTGACCCGGACGTAGCCGATGCGGTGCCCCTGCACGATGTCTCCTTGGTTGAAGGCGGCTTAAGTGCACTTTCTGTTCCGTTGTGCCTCAAAGCCCATTTCTGTCAGGCTGAAATCTATAACCTTCGCGGGCATGTGTCAAAAAATGGGAAAGCAGACTCTATTCTGACGAAGCGGCGCGGCCCTGCCTGACATCAAGTTAGGGTATAGCCTAGATTGACATGCGCGATGCAACCCTTAACTTGCTTGCACCTATCGTTTCCATGCTAGCTTTATCGTAACGCTCAAGAAATTGGGCTTAATGCCGAAAACAATAAAATAAAACAGCCAACCCTTGAGGTTCTTATGCGCCAGAATTTACCAGTGACGGGTCGAAACTTAGAACTCCCAAAAGATGCCAATATTCTTTCGACTACCTCCCCTCAAAGCCATATCACGTACGTTAATCCTGACTTCATTAAAATCAGTGGTTTCACTGAGGAAGAACTATTAGGCCAGCCTCACAACATCGTAAGACACCCAGATATGCCGCCTGCTGCATTTGAGCATATGTGGAGTACATTAAAATCTGGCCGCTCATGGATGGGGCTAGTAAAAAATCGCTGTAAAAATGGCGACCACTATTGGGTAAGTGCTTATGTAACGCCAATAGCTAAGAATGGTTCGATTGTTGAATACCAGTCTGTAAGGACCAAGCCTGAACCTGAGCAGGTTTTGGCTGCGGAAAAATTATATGCTCAATTGAGAAGCGGGAAGGCCGCGAGGCCGAAATTGGCTGCTAGCTTTTCCGTGAAAATACTCTTGCTCATATGGGGTAGTATTATATCAAGCGCAATGGCTGCCGGCATGCTTACTGATACATCAATAAGCAGCTTATTGTTAGCCACTTTAATGTCAGGAAGCTTAAGCTCTGTTAGTGTTTTGGCTATTCTCTCTCCTCTTGGAAGACTGGTTGAAAGAGCCAGGAATATTTCCAATAACCCATTAAGTCAATCCCTCTACACTGGGCGCACCGATGAGTTTGGCCAAATAGAGTTTGCTTTACGAATGATGCAAGCTGAAACAGGCGCCATAGTAGGTCGCATAGGTGATGCATCAAATCGGCTTAGCGAACACACCCGAGGCCTACTAAAGGATATTGAGTCAAGCAATGTACTTACAGTTGAGCAGCAGGCAGAGACAGATCAAATAGCAACGGCAGTAAACCAAATGGTGGCAAGCATTCAAGAGGTTGCGAGCAATGCACAGCATGCTGCAGATGCGGCCGGAAGAGCAGACACTGAGACGGCATCTGGCCAGCGTCTGGTAGCCCACACAAGCCAGTCAATCACTGCCCTTGAAGGTGAAATTAGGCAAGCCACTCAGGTTATTCATGAGCTTGAAGGTCAAAGTAACGAGATATCAAAAGTTCTTGACGTTATACGAGGGATCGCCGAGCAAACGAATTTGTTGGCACTCAACGCAGCAATTGAGGCCGCGCGTGCTGGTGAGCAGGGGCGTGGTTTTGCTGTTGTCGCCGATGAGGTTCGCAGTCTTGCTGCTCGCACACAGCAATCGACAA
The DNA here is from genome assembly GCF_040908265.1 of Aeromonas sp. R5-1. Classification (NCBI taxonomy): domain Bacteria; kingdom Pseudomonadati; phylum Pseudomonadota; class Gammaproteobacteria; order Aeromonadales; family Aeromonadaceae; genus Aeromonas; species Aeromonas sp. R5-1. The sequence goes on along the minus strand of NZ_JBFODJ010000109.1, from coordinate 4,307 downwards.
CGGATATTCAAAGCATGATCAGCGCTCTACAAGAGCGAGCGCAATCCGCTGTTACAGTCATGGAGCAAAGTAGTCGGCAAGCGCACACGAGTGTAGCTCACGCAGAGGAAGCAGCTACAGCTCTTGATGGAATTGGCCAACGCGTTAACGAAATTACCGACATGAACGCGCAAATAGCGACTGCGGTCGAGCAGCAGGGAGCAGTAAGTGAAGACATAAACCGCAGTATTATCAATATACGCGATGCTGCTGATACCAATGTACAGACCGGGCAGAATAATTTGCAAAGTGCGAAATCTGTCGCTCAGTTAACTAGCGCTCTGAGCGAACTGGCAAAACAGTTTTGGGAAAAACGAGGATAACGCTTTTCAGTATCTCGACAGGGATAACTTACTTTACCATCGGTTATCCCTTTTAGCCGCACAAATTTTAGCCATGGCTTTTCAGGAAGTCAGGGCTATCAGAATGGCCTTAGAAAGCCTAGTCAAAGAGCTGTCACGAGAACACCGTTAGCTTAGCGTACGATTTTTTCCGAATTCTGCGGTTCCCCCATGATGAACCCTGTTCCATGGCTCCAGATGACAAACATGATCTCATATCAGGGACTTGTTCGCACCTTCCCTAGTCAATGCTCATGTACAGGATCTTTAGCAGCAACCAATTGAAATAGATATAAAAATGGCTTCGATTGTGATCTGATTTTATCGCCAAACAAAACCGCCACGCACGAAGCCATGACCATTATCGATGCCAACCACTATCTTGAGCAACTTCTCTCTCCTGCCGAACTCGACCGCATTGCCCGTGACTGCCAATTTTGCTTGCGCAAACGAGCCATTACGCCTGCCATGCTGGTGACTGCACTCTTGCGGGCACTTGGCTGCGACCAGGTCGATGGTATCGCTGGATTGCACCATCATTTCAATGCCTTGCAACTGGTTGATGCCCATCAGGTTTCCTACAAGCCCTTTCACAACCAGTTGCGCAAAGCGTCGTTCGCCCTGTTCATGAAGGCGCTGGTTGAACGGGCTATCGCCTTGCGTATCGGCCAACAGATGAAGACTGCATCCCTTGGCGCATTCAAACAGGTGTTGTTGCAGGATGGTACTTCCTTTGCCGTCCACAAAAGCCTGGCCGAAGTGTTTCCGGGAAGGTTCAAGACCATTAGCCCGGCGGCAATCGAGTGTCATATGCTCATGTCTCTATTGGAGCAAAGTCCAGTTTGCATGCAGGTCTCTGCCGATACGGCGTCAGAGCGCCAGTTCCTGCCTGAGCCCGAGCGGCTCAATAACAGCCTGCTGTTGGCGGACGCGGGTTACATCGATATGGCCTACTTTGCGAAACTAAACGAGGCGGGCGGTTTCTATCTGGTCAGGGGTAGTAAGAGCCTGAACCCGAAGATTATCCGGGCATGGCGCGGTGACGAACGGGAAGTGCCGAAGCTGGCGGGCCTGTCACTCAAGGATGCTGGACGGCGGCACTGTCGGGCAGAGGTACTGGATATGGTGGTGAAATCGGGCAAGTTCGAGTATCGGCTGATCCGACGCTGGTTTGCCGAGGAGAAACGGTTCTGTATCTGGATGACCAATCTGCCACGAGAGGCATGGCCAGCAGAGCGGGTGATGAGCCTGTACCGCTGTCGTTGGCAGGTGGAGCTGCTGTTTAAGGAGTGGAAGTCGCACAACCGGCTCAAGGGCTTTGTGACAGGTCAGAAAGCCATTGCCGAGGGGCTGGTGTGGGCCAGCCTGTTGTCGCTGGTGATGAAAAGACGGGTAGCTCAGACGCTGATGGGGGACGGTTTATCCACACTGAAAGCGGCGAAAAATAGCGGAACCTGGTGGTTCCCGTTATTGGAAGCGGTGGCTCATCGGGTGTTGGTGGAAATAAGAGAGCGTCTGGAATGGGCTGCCGTTTACTTGGCGAAAAATGCCCGTCGAACCAAGCAGCGAAAATCGATACAGAACAGGACCTTAGAAGGAATTTCAAATGAAGTGTTTTCTTAAGGTCCTGTATATGAGTCAATGCTTACGTTAATGAGTTTACCTTGTGGTAGCGCTTTCTCGATCTTTTATGAAAAAAGTAGATTTTTATTAGTTTTATGTGATCTGGGTCACTTATTTGTTGTTCTTGTCACTGTCGCAGTGTAACCGATTGCATAAATTGTATCTCTCGTCACAGTACGCTGCATCATTAGTACGTACTCTTGCTGTCATGGGAGGGGATCTTGATGGTTCGCTCAAATGGTCGGCTTGTTATGTGAAATGGGTGGATACTTGATGAGCATTGAAAAACTGTTCGGATTGAACAAAAACTTGGTAATGTTTGGCGCCATATTCTTCCTTTACTTCTTTATAATGGGAGCTTACTTTCCTTTTTTTCCAATTTGGTTACATGATGTAAATGGCATCAGCAAGGCTGAAACTGGAATTGTCTTCGGCACAATTTCTTTATTTGCACTTCTATTTCAGCCTGTGTTTGGGCTGGTTTCTGACAAGCTAGGGCTGAAAAAGCATTTGCTCTGGATAATCATCGGATTACTGGTCTTCTTCGCGCCCTTCTTTCTTTATGTATTGGCACCATTGCTGAAATTGAACATCTATCTCGGTTCTATCGTAGGGGGCATGTACATAGGTTTTGTATTTGCAGGCGGGGCTCCAGCCATCGAGGCTTATGTTGAGAAGGTGAGTCGCTCCAGTCAGTTCGAGTTTGGCCGTGCAAGGATGTTTGGCGCAATAGGCTGGGCTCTCTGTGCCTCTATCGTAGGCATCATGTTTACCATTAACAATGAGTTCGTGTTCTGGATGGGGTCTGCTTTTGCTGTTGTAATGGCGGTTCTATTTTATTTTATAAACCCTGGTCGTGGAACAGGGCGAGATCGTGAACATTTTGTTAAAAATTAAAAATAGTTTTTTGCCTACAAAACAAATACTTATAGGCCTGTGATATGCAGTTAACTTTATAGTCAGGATCGCCTTCACACTTTTTAATCGTCACTGCACGTCATTTCAGCTCAAAAAATGCGCATGAAATCCAAAAAATGATAATTTCCATGATTTCCATAGTTAACAATTTGCTCACATCCTCACCCTGAAATTTGACCTGGTGATCCGGCTGTGATCTCATGCTCCTTTTCAGGAGTGCTCTCATGTCTATTGATGCCGTTTTCGCTCAGTTCTTCGACAATATTCACGACCCTCGCCAGCATGCCAAGATTTATTATCCCTTCTACGATGTCCTGTTTCTCACCGTCTGTGCCGTGATCGGCGGGGCTGAGGGCTGGGAAGATATTGAGGATTTCGGCGAGGTTCATCTTCCCTGGTTTCAATCCAAGGGACTGTTTAAAAACGGCATTCCTGTCCATGACACCATTGCCAGGATCATCTCCGGCATCAAACCAGAGCCGTTTCAGGCCGCCTTTGTGCGGTGGACTCAAGCCATTAACCAGCACACCGATGGCGCCCTGGTCGCTATCGATGGCAAAACCCTGCGCAGTTCCTATGACCGTGAGGATCGAACGTCGACCATTCACATGGTCAGTGCCTATGCCGCCGCCAATAAGCTGGTGCTCGGACAGATAAAAACCGACGCCAAGTCCAATGAAATTACCGCTATTCCCGAGTTGCTGGCGCTGCTCGACATCAAAGGCTGCCTGGTATCCATCGATGCGATGGGGTGCCAGACCGAGATCGCCGAGACCATCCTTCAGCAAGGTGGCGATTACTTATTGGCCGTCAAAGGCAACCAACCCAAGTTGTTCGAGGCGGTTCGACAGGCCCTCGCCCCGCTGGCGGCCACCCCGTTATGCGCAGAGACGATGACGCTTGAGAAGGCTCATGGCCGCATCGATGGTCGTGAGTACCATGTCATGGCGGCGGGCGAGTTGGCCGCCCAGTTTCCTCATTGGAAACAGTTGCACAGCATTGGCGTGGCCATCTCCTATCGCGTTGAAAATATGCAAAAAATTACCATAGAGCAGCGTTATTTCATCAGTTCCAAAGCGTTGGTGCAGGATGAGTTTGCGCGAGCGGTGCGTGGGCACTGGGCCATCGAAAATAGCCTGCACTGGGTGCTGGACGTCACGATGGGCGAGGATGATTGCCCGATTTATCGCGGTGATGCCGCAGAGATTTTGGCGTGCATCCGGCACATGGGGCTGAACATGCTCAGGGCCGAGACTTCACGCAAGGCGAGCGTAAGACGGAAGCAAAAAATCGCAGGAATGAGCAGTGAATATCTGGAAACGGTACTCAATGCGGGTCTCAAAAAACTGGGTGAAATTTAACAAAATGTTCACGCTCTCACCCTGG
>NZ_JBFODJ010000108.1:0-20117 GCF_040908265.1 Aeromonas sp. R5-1 | reverse complement strand
CTAAACAAAACAAGCCACACCCAAAGGACTGAGTTGATGCCTATCCTACCACCTCTGCCACGACCACAACGGCGCCGCATTCACAAAATCATCCATGCCACCCGTGATAAAGGACATGCTCGTCGCTTGATGGCCATCTTGCTGTTACATGAAGGACGCACGATCACCGATGTTCATCACCTTACCGGCGCTGCGCGCTCGACCATCGGTCGTTGGCTTCGGTGGTATCGAGATGAAGGCATAGATGCGCTAGAAGCCTTACCGGCTGGCCGTGCCCCAGTCTTACCTATCGCCAAGATTGTCACCTTACTGGTGCTGCTCATGCAGTTTTCTCCGCAAGATTTTGGTTATCAGCGCAGCCGTTGGTGTACTGAACTATTGGCTATAAAAATCAATCGGTTAACAGGGCTCAATGTGGCAGCCTCCACGCTCCGCCGATGGTTACCTCGTATGGGCATTGTCTGGCGCAGGCCCGTGCCGACCTTGCGGATAAAAGACCCAGCCTATCAGGAAAAAATGGCGAATATCGACGCCGCGCTGGCCCGCTGTGATGCCGATAATCCGGTGTTTTATGAGGATGAAGTCGATATAGACCTCAATCCCAAATTAGGAGCCGACTGGATGTTCAGAGCGCAGCAAAAGCGGGTTGTCACACCGGGGCAGAATGCCAAGCATTATCTGGCAGGCGTTCTCCACGCAGGCAACGGAAGGGTACTTTACGTCAGCGGGATCAAGAAAAACTCATCGCTGTTTATTGCCATGCTGGAAAAGCTGCGCCACCACTACCGACGAGCCAAAACCATCACGTTGATCCTCGATAACTACATCATTCACAAAAGCAAACAGACCGAGCGATGGTTGAAGAAGAATCCCAAGTTCTGCCTGGTGTTCCAGCCAGTTTACAGCCCTTGGGTTAATCACATAGAACGGCTATGGCACAAGTTACATGAAACCATCACGCGCAATCATCAATGCAGAGGGATGGCAAACCTGCTGGCCCGAGTGAAACACTTCATGGATACCGTGTCTCCTTTCCCGGGGAATGGCTATGGCACAGCGAAGGTGTAGCACTATTGGGATCAGTTATTTAGCCCTCTGCGCAGTGCAGTGGCACAGTTATGACTATCTTCATCACTTGGCCGCCAGTCTCAGCATTCACTGACGACCCCAGCCCCACACCCGCCATCCCATCAACACCAGCATCAATACAACCCCCGGCAGCCAGACCCAGTAGAGTTCGGAGAGGACCACCGCCTCACCTCGGGCGGTGAGATAGGCTTCCAGCTTGAAGGGGGCGACCCTGATCACCTGCCAGGGGGCGAAGAAACGTTCGTCACGCCATGGCCAGAGCCAGCCCACCCCCTTGCCGCCGGTGGTGAGGGAATCGAGCAGGCTGTGGGAGAGCAGGGAGACCAGCAGAAACGACCAGACGGTGGCAGCGCTCGCCCGAAATTGGCGGTGAAAAAGCATGGCCAGCGTGGGTAGGGCAAAGGCAAACAGCAGGGAGTGAGTAAAGCCGCGGTGGCCAAAGACATGGCCGTAGGCGACCCCCAGTTTAAAGGCGAGCACATCGGCATCGGGCAGCATGGCGATGGCAACCCCTGCCAACAGCAGGCGGGGCGGGATAATCCGGCTGCCAAGCCCGAGCCCAAGGCAGAGAGGGACGGCGGCGTGGGTGACGATGGTGGGCATAGGATAAAGCTCCAACTGAAAACGTGAGCCTACCTTGTCCCCGCTCGGTGAAGTGAAGGTGAAGTTGCGTGCCACCAGCCTTGAGCCCATGGCAGGCATTGCCTACAATGACCCACTTTTTATCACACTCAGGTCTATAAAATGAGCGACAACAAACCTGCACTGCCCGACCGTCTGGCGGCCAACCCGCGCAGCCCGCACCATGTGGCAGAGTGCTTCGAGCACGAGATCGGCATTCGCGTGAACGGCAAGGAGCGCACCAATGTCGAGGAGTACTGCATCAGCGAAGGTTGGGTGAAGATCCCCTCCCCCAAGGCCAAGGATCGCTATGGCAACCCCATGCTGATCACCGTCAAGGGCACCGTCGAGGCTTTCTACGCCTAAGCGGCCCTGACCGCGCGCCCCGCCGGGCCCGCCGCCATGCTGTTCAGAACACCGGCCTTGCGCCGGTGTTCTGCTTTTGGGCTGGCCCAGGGTGACAGGCGCCTCTCTTTCTTTGCTCTCTTTTGCCTTCCTGTTTCTTCCTTTCCTTCCCTTTCTTTCGCCTTTTCCTTTTCATCTGGGCCCTGATCCGGCTAGCGAGCCGCCTTTTGCATCCAGGCAGGGCGGCGCTCCTGTCATCCCTGCCGGTTTACCCAGGCCATCACAGCATCACTCACCCTCGGGAACGCGACTTGCCGCCCTGCCAGCGTTGCAGCGCAGCCCCCGCCAGCACCAGCAGGATGCCGAGCAGATCGCTCGCGGCCAGCCGTCCGGCCAGGGCATCGAGCAGGGCGCCCCCCGCCAGCTGGCCCGTGACGATGAGCAGGGCGCAGGCCAGGGCGCCGATCCGGCCGATGGCCCAACTGCTGATGGCGACGAACAGCGCCCCCAGCACCCCGCCGAGCAGCAGCCAGGGATCGAGCCCGGCGAGCCGCTCCCAGGGTGCCCCTTTGAGGATGAGCAGGGCGCCGAGCAGCCCGAAGCCGAGCAGGTGGTTGGCCAGCGACGCCGTCATGGCGCCCCGGGCGCTGGCGAGGCGGCCATTGAGGGTGCGCGACAGGCTCACCGCCACGCCGTTCAGCAGTCCCAGCAGGATCAATAGGGTCATGGTGTCTCTCCTAATGCAGCACGATAAGCAGGGCGCCGGCCAGCACCAGCAGGGCGGCGAGCGCGTCTTTTCCCGAGGGGCGGCGGCGAGCCAGTCCGAGCCAGCCGAGGCCATCGCACAGGGCACCAAACAGCAGTTGGCCGAGCAGCAGCAGGGCCAGGGTGCCCGCCATGCCGAGGGGCGAGTTGAGGCAGAGGGCCGCCAGCACCACGGTGAGCGCCCCCGGCAGACCGCCGAGCCAGGCCCAGGGCGGGGCCGCCTCCGGCGTCGGGGGCCTTGGGGAGAGCCACCACAGGAGCCCGGCCACCAGGCTGCCGACCCCGTGGGCCAGCCAACTTGCGAGCCAGGGGTCGGTGGCGCGGGCCAGGGCGCCGTTCTGGGCGATCATCAGCGCCAGCAGCAGGCCGGCGGCGAAGGCGGCCAGGGCACCCAGGGTCTGGCCAAGTGTCTGGCCGAGGGCGGGGCGGCCGGGGCCGTGGTCAACAAGCGGGGGGATCATGGGGTTGCTCCTTGGTTGAACTGACGAGCAGGGTAAATTGTTTTTGATTTGGGGATAATCTACCCTCCTGGAACAACATTGTTTCCATATCGAGAACAACATGAACCAGGAAGCCTTCGCCCTGCTCCCCGCCTTCGTCGCCGTGGTGGAGTCGGGCACCTTCTCCGGCGCCGCCCGTCAGCTCGGCCTCAGCAAGTCGGTGCTGAGCAAGAAGGTGAGCCAGCTCGAGCAGGCCCTCGGCTGCCAGCTCCTCTATCGCACCACCCGCTCCCTCACCCTGACCGAGGCGGGGGAGCGCTACTTCGAGACGGTGCGCCATGCAGTGCGCCTGGCCAGCGACGGGGAAGATGCCATCGGCGCCCTGCAATCGGCCCCCCGCGGCCTGCTGCGGGTGACGGTGCCCATGGTCTATGGCCGGCGCCACATCGCCCCCCTTGTCCCCGAGTTTCTCGCCCTCCACCCCGAGGTGCAGTTGCAGCTGGAGATGAGCGACGCCCGGCAGGATCTGGTGGCCGAGGGGTTCGACGTGGCGGTGCGCATCGGCGAGCTGGAGGATTCGAGCCTGATCGCCCGCCGCCTCGCCCCCTGTCTCAGCACCCTGTGCGCCGCCCCCGCCTACCTGGCGCAGGCCGGCACGCCCCGCATCCCGGCGGATCTCGAGCGCCACAACTGCCTCTTCTACTCCCTGTTTCGCGGCGGCACCCAGTGGCGGCTGCACGGGCCCGAAGGAGAGGTGGCCATCACCCCCAGGGGCAATTTCGAGGTCAACAACAGCGATGCCATCCACACCGCGCTGCTGGCGGGGCTTGGCATCGGCAACATGCCGGACTTCATCGTGGCGCGGGATCTCGCCATCGGGCGGCTGGTGCCCGTCCTGCCAGACCATGCCCTGCCCGAGCACGGCATCTGGTGCGTCTATCCCAAGCGCCGCCACCTGCCCGCCAAGGTGGCGGCTTGGCTGGCCTTCCTGCAGGCGCGTCTGGGGCTGCGCTGAGGGGGGCATCGGGATAACCGGAACGGTTCACGTTTTTTTCATCGGGAAGGGAGTAGAGTAAGCAGCAAACCAAGCATCTGTTTTTATTGGAAAAGCATTCAGGGGACGAGCCACGACATCGCGCCCCGCACCCCAGAGGGAGCCCCATGATGAAGAAAACCGCGATTGCCCTGACCCTCACCAGCCTGCTGACGCTGCCGCTCGTTGTCTCATCCGATGCCTGGGCCGCCCCGGTGCGCTCCCTGCAAAAGGAGCAGAATTACGAGCAGTTCATCAGCAAGCGCCAGGTGGTGGATCAGCTGCTGGCAGACGCCGCCCGCATCTTCCACTCCCCCGCCCGGGTCTCCGATGCGGGCTTCACCGCCAAGATGCCGAGCAACATGGAGCAGGTGACCACTCTGCTGCTGGAGGCCCACCAGCTCGAGCCCTATCGCACCGATCTGCTCATCTCGGCGGCCAACGCCCAGATCTACAACGGCAACGTGGACAGGGCCATCGCCCTGTTCGAGCAGGCCCTCACCGCCGCCCCGGACGATCTGGACATCAACACCTATCTGGCCACCTGGCAGCGCTTCAAGGGCAACCAGGCCAAATCCGATGGCTACCTCAAGCGGGTCGGCGAGCTCAATGCCGGTCGCGCCGCCGACTTGCAGCGGCTGTTCGCCACCGTGGACAGGGTGGTCGCCACCCCCCTCAAGGAGCGTCAGGGACGGGGCGAGAAGAAGGGGCGCCGCGCCATCGTCACCCTGGGCTATGCCCTCAATCCCGACGGCTCCATGCACGACATTCTGCTGGGACGCCTCGAGACCACCCGCGCCCTGGCCCAGGCCGATCCGGCGGCCCTCGTCATCCTCACCGGCGGCGTGCCCCAGAACCGCCAGACCGAGGGCAAGCTGATGGCGGACTGGCTGGCGAAAAAGGGCATCGACCGCTCCCGTATCATCGAGGAGAACTACGCCACCAGCACGGTGGAGAACGCCCTCTACAGCGGCTATGCCCTCGCCCGCCACGAGATTGAGTTCGCCACCCTGGTGAGCTCGGCGAGCCATGTGCGCCGGGGCCAGACCCTGCTGGAAATCGCCTGCTGGCAGAGCGGCCCGGCGAACATCCACATCGACAGCGTCGCCTACCCGGACAAGCCGCTGTCGGCCCTGGCCAAGGCAGGCCCGGAGGAGCTGCTTGGCATCTACCGGGACGCCCTGCGCACCTATGGCCTGTGGAGCTACCGCTCGGCCCCGCTGGTGGAGCGCTGATCCCCCGGCCCCGCCACCCTGGCGGGGCCTTTTCCTCTCTTCCCCCTGCCAGTCACTGCCCTCCCTGTTGGCTGGCCCCTGCACGCACCTGCTGGCCCCTTGCGCCAGCCACCCGATAGATGGCGGGTGAGCAAGCTATCCACTTTCTGGCATATCTCAATCAGATCATTGATTTACCGTTCTTTTTCTAAGAACCAAACGGCATGAGAACACCCTTCTCGTTCCTTCGCCCCCGGGAATGTTCAGATAAAGATGTGGCTTCCAACACCCCCAACAAGGAAGTGCATCATGACAGCAAAAGGCATCTCTCTGTGGCTCGCGGCCTCCATGCTGCTCGGCCAGTCCGCCCAGGCCCTCGACGTCACCGTGGCCTACCAGACCTCCGCCGAACCCGCCAAGGTAGCCCAGGCCGACAACAGCTTCGCCAGGGAGAGCGGCGCCACCGTGGACTGGCGCAAGTTTGACAGCGGCGCCAGCGTGGTACGGGCGCTCGCCTCTGGCGACGTGCAGATAGGCAACATCGGCTCCAGCCCCCTGGCAGTGGCGGCGAGCCAGAACCTGCCCATCGAGGTGTTCCTGCTCGCCTCCAAGCTCGGGGAGTCCGAGGCCCTGGTGGTGAAGCAGGGGCTCGCAAAACCCGAGGATCTCGCGGGCAAGCGCATCGCCGTGCCCTATACCTCAACCACCCACTACAGCCTGCTGGCGGCCCTCAAGCACTGGAACGTCGACCCCGCGACGCTGCAGATCGTCAACCTGCAACCACCGGCCATCATCGCAGCCTGGCAGCGGGGCGACATCGACGGCGCCTATGTCTGGGCCCCCGCCCTCAACCAGCTCACCAAGGAGGGCAAGGTGCTGACCGACTCCGCCCAGGTGGGTGACTGGGGGGCGCCGACCCTGGACGTCTGGGTGGTGCGCAAGGACTTTGCCAAGGCCCACCCCGAAGTGGTGCAGGCCTTCGTGAACAGCACCCTGGCCGCCCAGCGCGACTACCTGGCCAACCCCGACCGCTGGCTCACCAAGCCGGACAACCTCGCCAAGCTGGCCAAGCTGAGCGGCGTTCCCGAGGCGGACGTTCCCGCGCTGGTGAAGGGCAACACCTACCTCGATGCGAAGGCCCAGAGCGCCGAGCTCGGGCGCCTCGTCAACCAGACCATCATCGACACCGCCCGCTTCCTCGAGAGCCAGGGCAAGGTCGCGAACGCCGCCTCGGACTACCGCCAGTTCGTGACCGATCGCTTCGTGAAAGCCGTGGCCCAGTAAATCCAAGGAGACGACCATGCTGCAGCTCTCTCATGTGTCCGCCGAGTACGCCGGCAGGCGGGTGCTCGACAACATCAACCTCTCCCTGTCCGAGGGGGAGCTGATGGTGGTGCTGGGGCCCTCGGGCTCCGGCAAGACGACCCTCCTCAACCTGGTGGCGGGCTTCGAGCCTTGCCACCACGGCCAGATAAGCCTTGAGGGCAAGCCGGTCACCGGCCCCGGCGCCGAGCGCGGCGTGGTGTTCCAGAGCGAGGGGCTGCTGCCCTGGCGCAACGTGCGAGACAACGTGGCCCTCGGCCTGCAGCTGGCGGGCGTACCCAGTGCCGAGCGCACCGAACAGGCCCAGGCACTGCTGCGTCAGGTGGGGCTGGAGGGGGCCGGCGATCGCGCCATCTGGCAGCTCTCCGGCGGCCAACGCCAGCGGGTCGGCATCGCCCGGGCCCTGGCCACCCAACCCCGCCTGCTCCTGCTGGACGAGCCCTTCGGCGCCCTGGACGCCTTCACCCGGGAGCAGATGCAGACTCTTCTGCTGCGCCTGTGGCACGAGCACCGGCGTCAGGTGCTGCTCATCACCCACGACATCGAGGAGGCCATCTTCATGGCCACCGATCTGGTGCTGCTCTCCCCCTCCCCCGGGCGGGTGACGGAGCGGCTGACCCTGGATTTCGGTCGCCGCTTCGCCGCCGGGGAGCCCTGCCGCAGCATCAAGTCCGATCCGGCCTTCATCGAGCGCCGTGAATACGTGCTGGAACGGGTGTTCGCAGAGCGGGAGGCCTTCGCATGACCCTCGCCCTCGCCCGGCAACGGGATCTCACCCACGCACGGGCAGCGGGCTGGCCCCTGTCCCGCCGCCTGACCCTGAGCCTCGCCACCCTGATCGTGCTGCTGGCCCTGTGGTGGCTGGTGGCCCACTTCGGCTGGGTCGACCCCCTGTTCCTGCCGCCCCCACAGCGGGTGCTGGCACAGCTCATCACCATCGCAGGCCAAACGGGCTTTATGGATGCCACCCTGTGGCAACACCTGGGGGCCAGCCTGGGGCGCATCCTGGTGGCGCTCGCTGCCGCGGCGTTCTTTGGCATCACGGTGGGCATCGCCATGGGGCTCTCCCCCACAGTGCGCGGCGTGCTGGATCCCCTCATCGAGCTCTACCGCCCGGTGCCGCCGCTCGCCTACCTGCCACTCATGGTGATCTGGTTTGGCATCGGCGAGACCTCCAAGGTGCTGCTCATCTATCTGGCCATCTTCGCGCCCGTGGCCCTGGCGACCCTGGCGGGGGTGCAGAGCGCCAACGCGGTGCGAGTGCGGGCGGCCCAGGCGCTGGGCGCATCCCGGTCCCAGGTGCTCTGGCACGTGATCCTGCCCGGCGCCCTGCCGGACATCCTGACCGGGCTGCGCATCGGGCTCGGGGTGGGCTGGTCCACCCTGGTGGCGGCCGAGCTTATCGCCGCCACCAGGGGGGTGGGCTTCATGGTGCAATCCGCCGGCGAGTTTCTCGCCACCGACGTGGTGCTGGCGGGCATCCTGGTGATCGCCCTGATCGCCTTCGTACTGGAACTGGGCCTGCGCGCCCTGCAGCGCAGGCTCACCCCCTGGCATGGAGAAGGACAATGAGCCACAGGCTGACCTCTTTCCTTCGCCTCCCTTTCCTATTGGTATCGGGCCTTCACGCCCCCAGACATGGAGCAAGACCATGACCGACAAGTTGACCATTACCCCCCTCGGCCCTCACATCGGCGCCGTCATCGCCGGCGTCAATCTGGCCGAGCCCCTGAGCCAGGGGCAGTTCGAGCAGCTCCATCGCGCCCTGCTCAAATACCAGGTGCTGTTCTTTCGCAACCAGCCCATCACCCCGCGAGCCCAGCGGGCGCTGGCGAACCGCTTCGGGGATCTGCACATCCACCCCGTCTACCCCCACACGGAGGAGGCCGAGGAGATCATCGTGCTCGATACCCACGATGACAATCCGCCGGACAACGACAACTGGCACACCGACGTGACCTTTATCGAGACGCCCCCGGCACTGGCCATTCTGGCCGCCAAGCAGCTGCCCCCCACCGGGGGGGACACCCTCTGGGCCAGCGGCATCGCGGCGCTGGCGGCCCTCTCCCCTCCCCTGCAAACCCTGCTGGCAGGGCTGGAAGCCGAGCACGACTTCACCAAGTCCTTCCCGGCCCATCGCCATGATGACAGCGAGGAGGCGCGCCAGCGCTGGCAGGCGGCCGTGGCCCGTCACCCGCCCCTGCGCCACCCGGTGATCCGCACCCACCCGGTGAGCGGCCGTCAGGCCCTGTTCGTCAACGAGGGGTTCACCACCCGGCTGCCCGGGCTGCCCCCCAAAGAGAGCGAGGCCCTGCTCGGCTTTCTGTTCGAGCACATCACCCGCCCCGAGTTCCAGGTGCGCTGGCGCTGGCAGGAGAACGACATCGCCATCTGGGACAACAGGGTGACCCAGCACTATGCCAATGCCGACTACCTGCCGGCCCGCCGGGTGATGCACAGGGCCACCATTCTCGGGGACAAGCCCTTCTGGCGCCCGGGCTGAACATCCCTCATGGAGAGCGACCATGAGATAACGCCCAGCAAAAAGCCCGCCGGCTGGCGGGCTTTTTCATCATCTGACGGGCCTGGGTGTTGCTATCGGCCCTTGCGCTCCGGCCACCAGGGTGAAGCCCCGATGGCCGGTCTCAGCCCTTGAGCTCCAGCACGGTGGTGAAGCCTCCGAAAATCATGCGGGCACCATCAAACGGCATGGTCTGGTGCAGGGGATTGGCGGGGTCCATCCTGGGGTCCTGCATCATCTTGCCCATGGCGTCGTCCCGCACCGCCTTGCTCGGCCACTCCACCCAGGAGAAGACCACGGTTTCATCCTCCCTGGCCGCCACCGCCCGGTAAAAGTCGGTCTGCTTGCCGTGGGGCACATCGTCCCCCCAGCACTCCAGCACCCGGGTGGCGCCGTATTCGAGGAAGATGGGGTCAAACTGCCCCGCATGATCGATCAGGGCCTGCTTGTTGGCCGTCGGCACGGCGAGCACGAATCCGTCCACGTATGACATCAGAGGTTCCTCCAGTGAGTGAGGATCTCAGCATAGCAGCCGCCCATCAGCCCGCGCTCTGCGCCGCCCCGCGCAGCCAGCCATCACAACGAGACCAGCCGCTCCAGATCGCTGCGGGTCAGGCGCTTGCTGTCCACCTTCACGTAGAGGGAGTGCTCCTCGCGCACCAGCAGCACGTCGCTTACCCCCTCGCTGGCGCGGATCCGCTGCTCCAGGGCCGGGGTGGCCTCGACCCCTTCCGGCAGCACGATGCGCAGGCTGCTCACATAGGGGGGCTCGGCCATGGTGAGGCTCACCCCGAGCCAGGCGAGGGCCAGGGCGGCGCAACCGCCAAACACCAGGGGGCCGCCCCCCAGGCTGTAGAGCAGGCCGCCGAGACTGCCGCCGATGGCGACCCCGAGGAACTGACTGGTAGAGTAGACCCCCATGGCGGTGCCCTTGTAGCCCGGCGGGGACTCCTTGCTGATGAGAGACGGCAGCAGTGCCTCCATCACGTTGAAGCCGATGAAGAAGAGCTGCAACCCGGCGAGCAGACCCCACAGCTGCTGGCCGCTCTGCCAGAGCACCAGCTCGGCGGCCAGCATCACCACCACGCACCCGATGAAGACCCGCTTCATCTGGCGGTGCTTCTCGGCATAGATGATGAAGGGCACCACGCTCACGAAGGCGATCATCATGGTCACCAGATAGGCCTGCCACTGGCTGTCACGGGGCAGCCCGGCACGCTCCAGCAGGGGCGGCAGGGCCACGAAGCTCGACATCAGCAGGGTGTGGACGCAGAGGATGCCGAGGTTGAGTTTGAGCAGGCGAGGGTTGGTGAGCACGGTACGAAAGCTGCCTCGCACCATGGCGGACTCGCGATTTTGCAGGTGGGCCGCCGGGGTCGGCACCACCCAGAGCACCATGGCGATGGCGGCCAGGGCCAGCAGGGCGATGAGCCAGAAGAGGCCGGACAAGCCCAGGGCATGGGTGATGAGGGGGCCGGTCACCATGGCGATGGCGAAGGTGATGCCAAAGCTCACCCCGATGAAGGCCATCGCCTTGGTGCGATTCTGCTCCCGGGTGAGATCCGACAGGAGCGCCATGACGGCGGCGGAGATGGCGCCGCTCCCTTGCAGGGCGCGCCCGACGATGACCCCCCAGATGGCGTCGCTCAGGGCGGCGATGACGCTGCCAAGGGCAAACATCAGCAGGCCGCCAACGATGAGGGGCTTGCGCCCCACCTTGTCGGAGAGCAGGCCGAAGGGGATCTGGAACAGGGCCTGGGTCATGCCGTAGATGCCGATGGCAAGCCCGATGAGCGCCTCGGAGGCGCCCGCCAGGGACATGCCGTAGGTGGTCAGCACCGGCAGCACCATAAACATGCCGAGCATGCGCAGCGAGAAGACGGAGCCGAGCGCCCAGGTCGCGCGTCGCTCGCCCCTCGTCATGGTGAAATCATTCATGAGGGCCTCGATGAGTCAAAAAGAAGAGAGAAAGAAAGGGGTGACAGGCGCCCGGCCGCCCCGAAAAATCGGCGATGCCCCTCGCAGGGCGGCGCCCATAATAGCAGAGCCGGGAAGATTCCCGGCTCTGGATTTCATGCATTTAGGGGCACAACTCACACTATCAGGGCAGCATGCTCACCAGCAGCGGCGCTGCGTCCGGCTGGAAGCCCACCGACATCATCACGCTCAGGCAAGTGAAGATGATGACGACGATGGAGAACATGTCAGCTCCAGCGTCAGGGCAGCATGCTCACCAATACAGGCGCTGCGTCCGGCTGGAAGTCCACCGACATCATCACGCTCAGGCAAGTAATGGTGACGATGGAGAACATGAACAGCTTGCGCGCCCAGAGGGAGTCGTCCACCGCCGCCTTGTAGCCCGACAGCGCCATCCCCAGCCACCAGACGCTCACCGCGGTGGCCACCACCAGATACTTGTACCCGGCGTAGCCGCCGAGGAACAGCATCAGGGTCGGCACCATGAACGCCAGGATGTAGAGGGTGATGTGGAGCTTGGCCACCGGGATCCCCTTCACCACCGGCAGCACCGGGATGTTGGCAGCCTGGTAGTCCTTGAAGCGGAAGATGGCGATCGCATAGGAGTGCGGCATCTGCCACAGGCTGAAGATCGCCAGCAGGATCAGGGCCCCCGAGTCGAACTGCCCGCTCACCGCGCAGTAGCCGATGACCGGCGGCGCGGCGCCGGAGAGGCTGCCGACCAGGGTGCCATAGACCGAGTGGCGCTTCATGTAGAGGCTGTAGACCCCCACATAAACCAGGAAGCCCAGCACCGCCAGCAAGGCGGCCAACGGATTGGCCGCAAAGTAGAGCAGTGCAATGCCCGCAACGCCCAGCGCCGTCGCATACCAGAGGGAGACACCGGGGGCGATGAGCCCCCGCACCAGGGCGCGGTTCTTGGTGCGCTCCATGATGCAGTCGATGTCCCGGTCGATGTAGTTGTTGAACACGCAACCGGAGGCCACCACCAGTGACACCCCCACCATGGTCAGGATGAACAGGGGCACATCCAGGCTCCCCTTCGAGGCCAGCAGGAATCCCCCGATAACCGAGATGAGGTTGCCGAAGATGATGCCCGGCTTGGTCACTTGCAGGTATTGCTTCATCATCATCAACCCGCTCAGTGAACCATCATGTTGATGTTGAGGTTGTACATGATCCACAGGGAACCCACGACCACGATGGCGATGATGAGCACGGTAAAGACCAGTGCCACCAGGTTCCAGCGCTCCTCGGAGGAGGTGTTCATGTGCAGGAAGTAGACCAGGTGTACGAAGATCTGCACCACCGCCATGGCCACCACGGTGCCGAGCACCACGGCGTGGGAGGCGGAGCCGTCCATCACCATCCAGAACGGCACGGCGGTCAGGATGAGTGACAGCACGAAGCCGATCATGTAGGACTTGACGCTGCCGTGGCTGGCGCCGTGATTGTCAACGGAATGACTCATTTACATGACCCCCATCAGATAGACCACGGTGAAGACGCAGATCCATACCACGTCGAGGAAGTGCCAGAACAGGCTCAGGCACATCAGGCGAGTGCGGTTGCGCTCGGTCAGCCCCTTCTTGGTGATCGACACCATCATCACGATGATCCAGACCAGGCCGCTGGTCACGTGGATACCATGGGTCCCCACCAGGGTGAAGAAGGCAGAGAGGAAGCCGCTGCGATCCGGGCCCGCCTCGTGCACGATCAGGTGATGGAACTCGTAGATTTCCATCGCGATGAAGCCGGCACCCAGCAGGAAGGTGACGAACAGCCAGGTGTTGACCGCCGCGACCTTGTTCTTGTTCATGGCCAGCATGCCGAACCCGAAGGTGATGGAGCTCAGCAGCAGCAGCATGGTTTCGGCGAACACGAACGGCAGTTCGAAGATGTCCTTGCCGGTGGGGCCACCGGCAGTGCCGTTGACCAGGACCGCATAGGTCGCGAACAGGGTCGCGAACAGGATGCAGTCACTCATCAGGTAGATCCAGAAACCGAATACCTTGGTGGCACCGGCATCGTGGTGCCCATCCTCATGGGCACCGTGAGAGTGATGTAGTACGTCAGTCGCCATGGAATTAAGCCACCTTGTTGATGTTGTCGAAATGCTGACCTTCGATGCGCTCGATCTCGTCAACCTGTACGTAGTAGTCCACATCGTCGTTGAAGCTGTGGATGATCCAGGTGGCGATCATGCCGATGAAGCCGGCGATGGCCATCCACCAGATGTGCCAGATCATGGCAAAGCCGAACACCACGCTGAAGGCGGCGATGATGACACCGGCACCGGAGTTCTTCGGCATGTGGATGGGGGCATACTGGGCAGGCTTCTTGTAAGCGCTGCCGTCAGCCTTGGCTTCCCAGAAGGCGTCCAGACCGGTGACCTTCGGCTCGATGGCGAAGTTGTAGAACGGCGGCGGAGAGGACGTCGCCCACTCCAGGGTACGGCCACCCCAGGGATCGCCGGTCAGGTCGCGGTTCTTCTCGCGGTCGCGGATGCTGACCACGATCTGGATGACCTGGCACAGCACGCCCAGGGCAATCAGACCGGCGCCGCAGGCGGCGACCACCAGCCAGCCGTGGAACTCGGGATCGATGTTCTGGCTGACACGACGGGTCATGCCCATGAAGCCCAGCACGTAGAGCGGCATGAAGGCCACGAAGAAGCCGGTGATCCAGCACCAGAAGGCACGCTTGCCCCAGACGTCATCCAGCTTGAAGCCGAACGCTTTCGGGAACCAGTAGGTGATACCGGCGAAGCAGCCGAACACCACGCCGCCGATGATGACGTTGTGGAAGTGGGCGATGAGGAACAGGCTGTTGTGCAGCACGAAGTTGGCGGCCGGCACGGAGAGCAGTACCCCGGTCATGCCACCCACGGTGAAGGTGATGATGAAGCCGACGGTCCACAGCATGGGCGAGGTGAACTCGATGCGACCGCGGTACATGGTGAACAGCCAGTTGAAGATCTTCACCCCGGTCGGGATGGAGATGATCATGGTGGTGATGCCGAAGAAGGCATTCACGTTGGCGCCGGACCCCATGGTGAAGAAGTGGTGCAGCCAGACGATGAACGACAGCACGGTGATCGCCACGGTTGCCCACACCAGGGAGGTGTAACCGAACAGCTTCTTCTTACAGAAGGTCGCCACCACTTCGGAGAAGATCCCGAACACCGGCAGCACCAGGATGTACACCTCGGGGTGACCCCAGGCCCAGATCAGGTTGATGTACATCATCATGTTGCCACCCATGTCATTGGTAAAGAAATGGGTACCCAGGTAGCGGTCTGCGGTGAGCAGGGCGATGGTGACGGTCAGGATCGGGAAGGAGGCGATGATCAGGATGTTGGCACACAGGGCGGTCCAGGTGAAGACCGGCAGGCGCATCATGGTCATGCCAGGGGCACGCATGCGGATGATGGTGGCGAAGAAGTTCACGCCGGTCAGCAGGGTCCCCAGACCCGAAATCTGCAGACTCCATATCCAGTAATCGACCCCGACCCCGGGACTGAACTCCAGCCCCGACAAGGGCGGATAGGCCAGCCAGCCGGTCTGGGCGAATTCACCGACCCCGAGGGAGACGTTGATCAGCACCACGGCCGCGGCGGTGAACCAGAAGCTCAGGTTGTTCAGGAAGGGGAAGGCCACGTCACGGGCACCGATTTGCAGCGGCACCACGATGTTCATCAGACCGATCACCAGCGGCATGGCCACGAAGAAGATCATGATGACGCCGTGGGCGGTGAAAATCTGGTCGTAGTGATGGGCGTTCAGGTAGCCTTCGCCACCCCCGGAGGCGATGACCTGCTGGCCACGCATCAGCACGGCGTCGGCAAAGCCACGCAGCAGCATGACCATGCCCAGAATGAGATACATGATACCGAGGCGTTTGTGGTCGACCGAGGTCAGCCACTCTTTCCACAGATATTGCCACTTGCCGTAGTAAGTGATGAGACCGGCGATGGCCAGGCCCCCCAGAATGATACCGGCTATCGTGACCATGATGATGGGTTCATGGTACGGAATAGCCTCGAGTGTCAATTTTCCAAACATCGATTATTCCTCGGATCCTGCTTTCACACTCTTGTCGGCCGACATGGCCATGTGTCCGGCATGGGCGTCATGGTTCATGGCCTGGTTCTCCATGGCGTCCTCTTGCGAGGCCTCATGGTTCATCCCTTCATGGTCCATGGCACCCGCTTTCGGGGCGGCGTCATGGTTCATGGCCTCGTGGTTCATGCCCTCGTGATCCGCGGAGCCCGCAGCCGGGGTGGCGTGACCACCATGGGACATGCCGCCCATGAACTTGTTGATGATGTTGACGAACAGCTTGGGATCGGCGCTGGCGAAGTACTCCACCGGGTGGTTTTCGCTCTTCTTGGCCAGGGCATTGAACTCATCCATGGTGCTCAGGGCCTTGGAAGAGGCCTTCACCTTGGCTACCCAGGCGTCGAAACCGGCTTGATCCTGGGTCGCGATGGCCTTGAACTTCATGCCGGAGAAACCGGCACCGCTGTAACCGCCGGAGATGCCCTTGTACTCGCCCGCTTCGTTGGCGATCAGGTGCAGCTTGGTCTGCATGCCCGCCATGGCGTAGATCTGGCCGCCCAGTTGCGGGATGAAGAAGGAGTTCATCACGGTGTCGGAGGTCACCCGGAAGTTGACCGGGGTGTTGACCGGGAAGGCCAGCTCGTTGACCGACGCAATGCCCAGCTCCGGATAGACGAACAACCACTTCCAGTCCAGGGAAATGACATCCACCTGAACCGGTTTGACGTCCGATTCCAGCGGCTTGTAAGGGTCGAGGGAGTGGGAAGTTTTCCAGGTGATCACCGCCAGGATGACGATGATGATGACGGGTACAGTCCAGACGACTGCCTCAATCTTGTTGGAGTGGGCCCAGTCCGGCGCATAGGTGGCACTGGTGTTGGACGCCCGGTATTTGTAGGCGAACGCCACCGCCATGACAATCACGGGCACCACCACGATCAGCATCAAGCCGAGTGCGGTGAGTATCAGTGACTTCTGCTCCATACCGACCTGCCCCTTGGGGCTCATCAGTGCCATGTCGCAGCCACTCAGCAAGCTGGCGGTCGCGAGCAGCAGCAAAGCGCCCAAGCCCCTCTTCACATCAAAGAGTCTCATGCAATGTCCTCATCTTTTGAAGGCTTATTGGTATAAAAAAATGCAGCATTTTATTGCATCAGACCGGCATGTGAACAACATGAAAAATTAATCCCAAAAATGTTCAAAAGGTGATGGAAAGCGGCATCAGATGTTAATCCCTTGACAATGACCAATTTATTCAAGTTACACCGCGGCAATTCATCTTCCGTTAATCTCTCGCACCACCAAAAGTGACCACCAATTAACCAAAAAGATCCATCTGGTCTGTTTTTAACCCGCCATTGCGATCAAAAAAGAGCCATACAGCCCCTTTTCGACTCACAGGTCATTTTTCCACACCTTGATCTGGATGGGTATTTTTCGGGGAAGATTAAAAAAATAATTAATCAAACGAATGTATGATTAACTTCCCGCCCCCCGACAACGGTCGCAACCCCTGGCGCCAGAAGGCACACTTCGTAACAAAACGGGCCCTTGTGCGGGCCCGTTGACAATCGTTTTCTCTCCCTCCCTCGAGGTCCGGTGTCAGGAGTGATCGTGTTCCATCCGGGTCGCCACGGCGATCCGGTTCCAGGCGTTGATGGTGACCACCTGCATCAGACACTGGGCCAGCAGGGTTTCCCCCAGTTGGGCCAGCGCCGCCTCATAAGTCTGCGTTGTGAGCCCCTTGTCGGCGATCAGGGTCACCTCGTCGGTCAGGGCCAGCACCGCCCGCTCCCGGGCGTCGAACAGCGGCGACTCCTGCCAGGCGGCCAGCGCCAGCAGACGCTGGGCACTCTCTCCGTGCTTCATCGCCACGTCGGCGTGCATCTCGATGCAGTAGGCGCAGCCGTTGATCATGGAGGCGCGCAGCTTGATGAGCTCCTTGAGCGACAGGGGAATGTCGGTGCCCCCGAGGTAGGACTCGAGGCCCATCATGGCCGAGACGGCGGCGGGCACCTGGTTGGCGAGCTGGATACGGTGTGACATGGCAAGACTCCTGTGATGGACCCCGGATGGGGCGGTGAGCTGATTGTTCACTTTTTCATTGTTGATTAGAATATCGTCACAACCTGCAACAGTTTTGCGTTTATCGCAAAGGTGAATCCATGCTGGATCGCATCCGCATCCTGGCCCAGGTGGTGGAATCGGGCAGTTTCTCCCGTGCCGCCCGCGCCCTCAACCAGGCCCCCTCCTCCGTGACCCGTGCCATCGACGCCCTGGAGCAGCAGCTCGGGATCCCGCTCTTCAAGCGCAGCACCCGCCAACTGGTGCTGACCGAG
Organism: Aeromonas sp. R5-1; assembly: GCF_040908265.1. NCBI lineage: Bacteria > Pseudomonadati > Pseudomonadota > Gammaproteobacteria > Aeromonadales > Aeromonadaceae > Aeromonas > Aeromonas sp. R5-1. The sequence goes on along the minus strand of NZ_JBFODJ010000108.1, from coordinate 2,389 downwards.
CAGGGCGCCTATTTTCTCGCCCGCTCCCTGCCCCTGCTGGAGGAGGCGGATCAGCTGGTGCAATCCCTGCAACCCCTCTCGGTGGCGCCAGAGGGGCCGCTGCGGGTCTCGGTGTTCGAGAGCTTCGGCGCATCCTGGCTCTCTCCCCGCCTGCCCGACTTCCTCGCCCACTACCCCGGGGTGCGCCTGGAGGTTGCGCTGGACAACCGCATGGTGGATCTCGATGCCGAGAACGTGGACGTGGCGGTGCGCATCGGCAAGCCCGCCGACAGCAGCCTGCACACTCGCCATCTGCTCACCAACCGCTCGCTGCTGGTCGCCTCCCCCGCCTATCTGGCCCGCCATGGCGAACCCGCCCATCCCGCCGAGCTGGCCCACCACAACTGCCTCATTCGCGGCCATGGGCGCCAGCGCCAGCACTGGTACTTCCAGCAAGGCACGGAGCGCGAGAAGGTGGCGGTGCAGGGCAACCTCGCCTCAGTCGGGGGCACGCCCCTGCTCTGCGCCGCCCTCGCGGGGTGCGGCGTGCTGCTGCTGTCGAGCTGGATGGTGCAGCAAAGCATCGACGAGGGCACCCTGCTGCCGCTGCTGCCAGAGTGGCTCGCCTCCCCCTACGAGGATCGCCAGGACGAGATCCACGCGGTGTTTCGTGGCGGCCGCTTCCTCAAACCCCAGACCCGCGCCTTCATCGACTTTCTGGTCGAGGCGATCAGGCCCCTGCAAGGGCCGCGCTGACCGCAACAGAGCCTCATGGCGAAACGCTGAAAACGCAGACGCCGGGCACAGGGCCCGGCGTCTGGAAATGAGGGTCGCCACGGCGACCGCTCAGCGTGATTTTCGCCCGTCAGGGCTCGGGGAGAGCCCCCGGTAATCCCCGTAGGGGAAGATGTTGCGCAGGCGCTGGGCCACGGGCTCGGGGATGGAGCGGGAGAAGACCAGCCTCACCCCGTTGCCGTCCCGCAGGCCCAGGATGCGCCCGCGCACCGGCTCATGGTGCAGGATCTGGGTCGCCTGGGTCACAAAGCGCGGCGGCACCGAGCCCCGCTTCACCACCACCTTGCCCGGCGCGAGCCGGACCTCGAACAGGGCGCCGCGCCCCAGCGTCATCAACCACCCGATCAGGGCTATCGCCACCAACAGAGACAACCAGGCCATTGCGTCTTCCTCCCGTCAACCCGATGTTCGCCAGTATAACCGGGGGCGCCTCACCATGACCCGGCCGCCATCACGCTTTCACTCACTGCCGGGCCTTATCGGCGCCCCTTGCCCCAGGCCACCAGGGTATCCCGATAGAGGGCGAGCAGGGCCTGATCCCGCACCGCGACCCCGACCTGCTGGACCGGGCAGTGGGCCCACTCGTCATGGGGATGGCGGGTGTCGTCAAACTTTTGCAGGGTATGGCCGATGGCGGGCCCCTCGGTGATGACCCGCACCGGCCCCTTGCGCAGGGTGAACAGCGCAGGATCGATCACATAGGCGATGGCGGAGGGATCGTGCACATGGCACCCCGCCATGCCGATGCGCTCGGAATAGAAGCGCAGGTAGAAGCGGCTGACATCCCACAGGAAGCGGCCCGGCTCCCCCGCATCGTCCCGCAGGGCATCCAGATAGTCGGCGGTGAAGATGCTCTGCTGGGTGACGTCGAGCCCGATGATCACCAGGGGCCAGGGGGCGGTGAAGACCCGGTCCGCCGCATCGGGATCGTCGTGGATATTGGCCTCGGCATAGGGGGTCACGTTGCCGCGATGGCCGTTGACGCCAAAGGCGCCGCCCATCACGACCACTTCTTTCACCAGGGCGGCTACCTCGGGGGCCGCCTCGAGCGCCAGCGCCAGGTTGGTGAGGGGCCCGATGGTCACCAGGGTGATCTCGCCGGGATGGGCCTTCACCGTCTCGACGATGTATTGCCAGGCCGGGCGGGGATCCGGGATGAGGGTCACCTCCCCCGCCTGGACGTCGCCAAAGCCGCTCGGGCCGTGCACCACCGTCGTCGGCCCCACGGGCTCGCGCAGCAGCGGCGCGGCGGCGCCCCGGGCCACGTCCGCCTTCATGCCATATTTTTGCTTGAGCCAGAGGGCGTTGCGGGTGCCGTTTTCGATGGTGGCATTGCCAAACACCGTGGTGATGGCGAGCAATTCGATGGCAGGGTGCGCCTCGGCAAACAGAATGGCCATGGCATCGTCGATGCCGGGATCGGTATCCAGAATGATCTTGTGGGTCTTGACATCCTCCCCCACCTTAGCGCTTCGCGTCACAGGAGGGGGATTCCCATTACTGGGTGATAGCTGCTCGCACAGTACCGGGTTCCTGCTTCATCGGGCGGCCTGATTGCACCACGCCTCCACAGGCTAAAACGGCGTGTCCCGCCGCTAAAATATTGCGAGCGCCG
>NZ_JBFODJ010000107.1:0-74622 GCF_040908265.1 Aeromonas sp. R5-1 | reverse complement strand
CTAAACAAAACAAGCCACACCCAAAGGACTGAGTTGATGCCTATCCTACCACCTCTGCCACGACCACAACGGCGCCGCATTCACAAAATCATCCATGCCACCCGTGATAAAGGACATGCTCGTCGCTTGATGGCCATCTTGCTGTTACATGAAGGACGCACGATCACCGATGTTCATCACCTTACCGGCGCTGCGCGCTCGACCATCGGTCGTTGGCTTCGGTGGTATCGAGATGAAGGCATAGATGCGCTAGAAGCCTTACCGGCTGGCCGTGCCCCAGTCTTACCTATCGCCAAGATTGTCACCTTACTGGTGCTGCTCATGCAGTTTTCTCCGCAAGATTTTGGTTATCAGCGCAGCCGTTGGTGTACTGAACTATTGGCTATAAAAATCAATCGGTTAACAGGGCTCAATGTGGCAGCCTCCACGCTCCGCCGATGGTTACCTCGTATGGGCATTGTCTGGCGCAGGCCCGTGCCGACCTTGCGGATAAAAGACCCAGCCTATCAGGAAAAAATGGCGAATATCGACGCCGCGCTGGCCCGCTGTGATGCCGATAATCCGGTGTTTTATGAGGATGAAGTCGATATAGACCTCAATCCCAAATTAGGAGCCGACTGGATGTTCAGAGCGCAGCAAAAGCGGGTTGTCACACCGGGGCAGAATGCCAAGCATTATCTGGCAGGCGTTCTCCACGCAGGCAACGGAAGGGTACTTTACGTCAGCGGGATCAAGAAAAACTCATCGCTGTTTATTGCCATGCTGGAAAAGCTGCGCCACCACTACCGACGAGCCAAAACCATCACGTTGATCCTCGATAACTACATCATTCACAAAAGCAAACAGACCGAGCGATGGTTGAAGAAGAATCCCAAGTTCTGCCTGGTGTTCCAGCCAGTTTACAGCCCTTGGGTTAATCACATAGAACGGCTATGGCACAAGTTACATGAAACCATCACGCGCAATCATCAATGCAGAGGGATGGCAAACCTGCTGGCCCGAGTGAAACACTTCATGGATACCGTGTCTCCTTTCCCGGGGAATGGCTATGGCACAGCGAAGGTGTAGCACTATTGGGATCAGTTATTTAGCAATTACACAGTATAAAAAAATTGAGATGGAGTCTGCCATTGCAAGCGTCGGCAAAGCTACCGCCCCTGACTAACGGCCACCCGGTTTGCTGCTTTTCAACTGCGAGATAGCAACAATTGCTGCCATGGTGCTCTTCCAGAAGGTTGATTGTCATTCGGGTATCTTAAGGGCGAGGGCTGAGCGTTGAGAAGTGTGTTTTGGCGGGAATCTGAGCAGGATCAACAAATTAGTCATTATGGCGTGCGCTGAGTGAGCAACCAGCTTGGCTGGGTATGCACAATTCCCCTCACCCCAGCCCTCTCCCGGTGGGAGAGGGGGCAATATGCCCAGATCCGCCAGCGGGGGAGACGCGACAAAAAGCAAGGGAGCCGGTCAGGCTCCCTTTGATGCGGCGATGCAACGATGGCTGCTATGTGTAAAGTGGATACGCAGCCGGATCACTGCGGCTAATGGCATGTGACCCATGCCGCCTTAACGATTGGTCGCAGCCTTCATCCCTTCCACAAACTCTTTCAGACGAGTGAGCATATGCTCCGGGTTCTGGTGGTGGGTCTCGATGATCTTCACCACGGCGGAGCCGGAGATGGCACCGGCGGCGCCAGCCTTGATCGCTTCACGTACCTGGGCCGGTTCGCTGATGCCAAAGCCGAGCAGGGCAGGGGGGGCGTTGAACTCGCGCAGGGAGTTGATGAGGCCCTCCACCGGCATGCCGGCCTTGGTCTCGGCACCGGTGACGCCAGCGCGGCTCACCAGATAGGTGTAACCGGAGCCGAGCTCGGCAACGGCCTTGAGCGTCTCCGCATCGCCGTTGGGCGGGGCGATAAAGATGCTGTCGATGCCGAACTTGTCGGCGGCCGCCTTGTAGGGTTCGCACATCTGCACCGGCACGTCCGCCACCAGCACGGAGTCCACCCCTGCCTGCTGGCACTTCTCGTAGAAGCCGTCGATGTGGCGCACATAGACCAGGTTCGCGTAGACCAAAAGGCCAATGGGCAGCTGTGGGTACTTGGCGCGGATGCGGGCGAGCAGGCCGAAGCAGTCATCCGGGGTGGTGTGGCTGGCAAAGGCGCGCAGGGCGGCACCCTGAATGGTGGGGCCGTCCGCCACCGGATCGGAGAAGGGAATGCCGAGTTCGAGGGCGTCGGCGCCCCCTTCGACCAGGGCATCGACGATGGCCAGGGACAATTCGGGGGTGGGGTCACCCAGCATCACGAACGGCACAAAGGCGCCCTGATTGGCTTCGTCCAGACGGGAGAAGAGTTGTGCGTAACGGTTCATGACAAGGTTCCTTCTTTCTCGAAAATGTCGGCAACGGTGAAGATATCTTTGTCGCCACGGCCGGAGAGGTTGACGATGAGCACCTGCTCTTTTTCCGGTTCACTGCGGGCCATCTTGAGGGCATGAGCCAGGGCGTGGGAGGACTCCAGCGCCGGTATGATGCCTTCGGATTTGGCCAGCTCCTGGAAGGCGTCCAGCGCCTCCTTGTCGGTCACCGAGGGGTACTCGGCGCGGCCGATGGCGGCCAGGTGGGCGTGCTGGGGGCCGACGGAGGGGAAGTCCAGCCCCGCCGAGACGGAGTAGGACTCCTGGATCTGGCCCTGGTTGTCCTGCATCAGGAAGGAGTGCATGCCAAAGAAGACCCCCTTGCTGCCGTGACCGAGCGGCGCGCCGTGCTCGCCGCTCTCGATGCCGTGACCACCGGGTTCGACCCCGATAAGGCGCACGGAAGGCTCATCGATAAAGTCCGCAAACATGCCGATGGCATTGGAGCCGCCGCCAACGCAGGCGATCACCGCATCGGGCAGGCGCTCTTCTTTTTCGAAGCACTGGGCCTTGGCCTCTTCCCCGATCATCTTCTGGAACTCCCGCACGATAGTGGGGAAGGGGTGGGGGCCAGCGGCGGTGCCGAGCAGGTAGTGGGCGGTCTCGTAGTTGGCAGCCCAGTCCCGCAGCGCCTCGTTGCAGGCATCTTTGAGGGTGCTGGAGCCGGAGTGCACCGGGATCACGGTGGCGCCCATCAGCTTCATGCGAAACACGTTCGGCTTCTGGCGCTCGCAATCCTTGGCTCCCATGTAGACCCGGCACTTGAGGCCGAGCAGGGCGCAGGCCAGTGCAGTGGCCACACCGTGCTGACCGGCGCCGGTCTCGGCGATGATCTCGTGCTTGCCCATGCGCTTGGCAAGCAGGGCCTGACCCAGCACCTGGTTGGTCTTGTGGGCGCCGCCGTGCAGCAGATCTTCACGCTTGAGGTAGAGGCGGGTCTTGGTGCCCTTGGTCAGATTGCGGGTCAGGGTGAGCGGGGTCGGGCGACCGGCGTACTCGGTCAGGAGTGCCTGAAACTCGGCGACGAAGGCCGGATCGTCCTTGGCATCGACGAAGGCCTTCTCCAGCTGGAGCAGGGCGGGGATGAGGATCTGGGGCACGTACATACCACCAAATTCACCGAAAAACGGATTGAGCAGGGTCATGGTTATCTTCCTTTACATTCTGCAATTGAGATCAGGTATGAGCCTTGGCGGGCTGAGGCGTATGGCTGGGGCACATACATGTCATCGACGAAATTCACCGAAAAACGGATTGAGCAGGGTCATACATTATTCCTTGTGCTTATGGGCAAACGCAGTTCATTAATTCGTTGAATGAGTCACGGGGGCGCTCACAGTTGGCGCAGGGCGCCAAAGGCGGCAGCCAGCTTGTGGGCATCCTTCCTGCCCGGGGCACTCTCCACCCCGGAGTTGAAATCAAGGCCGAGGCAGCCCACTTGCGCGGCCTCGAGGGCGTTGTCGGGGTTGAGGCCCCCCGCCAGCATCAGCCGGGCTTTATCGAGATGGGCCAGCAGGGTCCAGTCGAACGCCTGGCCGGTGCCGCCGCTCTGGCTGCCGACCGCAGTTTTCACGACAGTATCGAGCAGCAGGCGATCCGCCGGGTAGTCGAGGGTGGGCAGGGGCTCGCCACTTGTGACTCCGACGGCCTTCCAGATCTGGCAGCCCGCCGGCAGCAGGGGGCGCAGGGTCTCGATATAGGCGGCGTCTTCGTCCCCGTGCAGTTGCACGGCGGCGAGCCCCAGCGCATCCACCGTCTTGGCGATGGTGGCGGGCTGGGCATTGCGAAACACCCCGACGTAAGAGAGCGGCGCGCCCGCCATCACGGCGCGGGCGGCGGGAATGTCCACGTAGCGCGGGCTTTTCGCCACAAAGATGAGGCCGCCGAACACGGCGCCCGCCTGATGGGCGGCGGCGGCGTCCTCGGGACGGGTCAGGCCGCACACCTTGTTCTGGCCGAGCACGAGCTTGCGCACCGCGGCCTCCAGATCCGGCTCCGCCATGAGGGAAGATCCCACCAGGAAGCCCTTGGCGTGGTGGCGCAGGGCCGCCACCTGGGCGCGGTGGTTGATGCCGGATTCGCTGATCACCACCCGATCCCCCGGGATCCTGGCCGCCAGTTGCCGGGTGCGGGCAAGATCGACGCTCAAATCCCGCAGATCCCGGTTGTTGATGCCAATCACCGGGGCGCCGAGGTCGATGGCGCGGGTCAGCTCCTCCTCGTTGCTCACCTCGGTGAGCACCCCGAGGCCCAATTCTTTCGCCACTTTGAACAGGGCGCGATACCCCTCGTCGGTGAGCACGGAGAGCATCAAGAGGATGGCGTCCGCCTGATAGTGGCGGGCCAGATAGACCTGATAGGGGTCAATCATGAAGTCCTTGCAGAGCACCGGCTGCTGGACGCGGCCGCGTACCCGGGGCAGGAAGGCGAAATCCCCCTGGAAGAACTTCTCGTCCGTCAGCACCGAGATGGCGGTGGCGTAGTGGCCATAGATGTCGGCGATGGCCTCCGGGCTGAAGTCGTTGCGGATCAAGCCCTTGGAGGGGGAGGCCTTCTTGCACTCCAGAATGAAGCGGGTGGAGCCTTGGCGCAGATCCCCCTCGAAGTCCCGATCGCTTGGGGTCAGCGCGTCCTGGAAGCTCGCCAGGGGCTGGCTCTCCTTGCGGGCGGCGACCCACTCCTGCTTGGCCGCCACGATCTTGCCGAGGATGGTCTGGCTGATGGAGGCCATGTTCAGAAAGGCGTGGGGAGCAATGACATCTGACATCTCGTTATCCTTGCGAAGCTGGCTGTTGCCCGTCGGGCGTTCTGGGTGAGTGCCCCTGGGGCACGCTGTGGTGGTGGCTGACATCATGCCTCCTGATGGCTCAGGGTGGCGAGATCCCGGGCGAGGAGGGCGGCCTGGCCGCTTGCCAGCACCGCCAGCACCCGGGCGGCGGCCTGCCTAAAGTCCGGGGCCTCGCCCGCCATGACCAGGAGCGGCGCCACGTTGGCGGCGATGGCGGCGTTGTGGGCCGGGCTGCCGCGTCCTTCCAGGATGGCGGCGGTGATGGCGCGGTTCTCCTCGGGCTCACCGCCCTGGATGGCGCTGACCGGGTAGGTGTCGAGGCCAAAGTCCGCCGGGGTGAGCAAGTACTCGCGAATTTCGCCGTCGCGGATTTCCGCCACCTGGGTCGGGCCGTGGATGGCAATCTCGTCGAGACCGGCGCCGTGCACCACCATACCGGTTTTCAGGCCGAGTGCCAGCAGGGTTTCGGCGATGGGGCGCACCAGCTCGGGGGCATAGACCCCCATCAGCTGGAAGCTGGGACGAGCGGGGTTGATGAGCGGCCCCAGCACGTTGAACAGGGTGCGGGTCTTGAGGGCCTGGCGCACCGGCATGGCATGGCGCACCCCGGCGTGGTACTGGGGGGCGAACAGGAAGCAGACCCCGAGCTCGTCCAGGCAGCGGCGGGCCTGGGCCGGGCTCATGTCGAGCTTGATGCCCATTTTATCGAGCAGATCGCTCGACCCCGACTTGCTCGAGACCGAGCGGTTGCCGTGCTTGGCCACTTTCAGGCCGCAGGCGGCGGCCACCAGGGCCGAGGTGGTGGAGACGTTGATGGTGTTGAGGCCGTCTCCCCCGGTGCCGACGATGTCGCAGAAGGCATAGTCCGGGCGCGGGAAGTCGCGGGCTTCGGCCAAGAGCGCCTCGGCGGCGCCGGCGATCTCCTCCGGGGTCTCCCCCTTGATCTTGAGGGCGGTCAAAAGGCTCGCGAGCACGATGGGATCCACTTCACCACGAACCACCTGGCCGAAGGCGTCGCGGGCGGCGTCGCGGGTGAGAGACTGACCCTGATAGAGGGTGTTGAGATGTTGATGCATGGTCTCTTCCTTACCGCACGTGGCTTTCTGGACGGGTGACATGGGCGAGGGCCTGGGTGAGCAGGCGGGCCCCTTCGCTGGTCATGATGGATTCCGGGTGGAACTGGAAGCCCAGCACCCGCTCGTCACGCTGCTCGATGGCCATGGGCATGCCCTGATAGTGGGCAATCACCTGCAACTCTTGTGGCACATAGGTGGCCACCAGGGAGTGGTAGCGGGCCACCGGCAAGGGGCTCGGCAGCCCCGCGAAGGCGCCATGGCCGTTGTGCTCGATGAGGGAGCGCTTGCCGTGGACGATTTCCCCCGCCGCCCCGACGGTGCCGCCGTAGGCTTCGCACAGGGCCTGATGACCGAGACAGATGCCGAGGATGGGCACCCGGCCCCGGGCCAGCTTGATGAGGTCGATGAGGCAGCCCGCCTCATGGGGGGCGCCCGGCCCCGGGGAGAGCACCAGCACGGCGTCCCCTTCGCAGGCGTCGATCTCCTGCATGATGCGGCTCGCAGGCAGGCTGTTGCGGTAGATGCGCACCGGGTAGCCCAGGGTGCGGAACTGGTCGACGAGGTTGTAGGTAAACGAGTCGAAGTTGTCGAGCAGGAAGATGTTAGTCATGGCTCACGTCCTTGTGTTGTTCCTGCTGGGCGCTGAGGGCCTGCAGGGAGGTGCCATGGCTGGCAGCGATGGCGGCCAGCACGGCCGCCGCCTTGGCGCGGGTCTCGTCTGCCTCGGCCTGGGGTTTGGAGTCATAGACCACCCCGGCGCCGGCCTGGACATGGGCGACCCCCTCTTTCACGAAGGCGGAGCGGATGACGATGCAGGTGTCCATTTCCCCTGCGCCGTTCAGGTAACCCACGGCGCCGCCGTAACTGCCGCGACGCTTGCCTTCCACCATGCGGATGAGCTCGCTGGCGCGCAGCTTGGGGGCACCGGTCAGGGTGCCCATGTTCATGCAGGCCTGGTAGGCGTGCAGGGCGTCAAGGTCGGCGCGAAGGGTGCCCACCACCCGGGAGACCAGGTGCATGACGTGGCTGTAGCGATCCACTTTGAGCAGATCCTTGACGTAGCGGGTGCCGGGGGCGGAGATGCGGGCGATGTCGTTGCGGCCCAGATCCACCAGCATCAGGTGCTCGGCCACCTCTTTCTCGTCCTGACGCAGCTCCAGCTCGATGCGGCCGTCCAGATCCAGGTTGATGCTGCCGTCCGGGTTGAGGCCACGGCGGCGGGTGCCGGCGATGGGGTACATCTCCACCTGGCGGCTGTTGGCGCAGAACTTGACCGCGCTCTCGGGGGAGGCGCCAAACAGGGTGAAGCCCTCGTCCTGCACGTAGAACATGTAGGGGCTGGGGTTGGTCTGCTTGAGGCGGCGATAGGCGGCGACGGGATCCGGGCAGGGGAGGGAGAAGCTGCGGGACGGCACCACCTGGAAGATGTCACCACGGCGGATGAAGCCCTTGAGCTTCTCGACCTCGGCGCAGAACTGCTTGTCCCCCTTGTCGACGGCCAGGACGCCGGTCAGCGGCGCCGAGCCCTGCGGCGCAGGCAGCGGCTGCTGACAGGCCTGCTTGAAGGACTCGAGGCGAGCGGTCAGGCGGGCGTAGCGCGCGTCCAGCTGCTCATCCTCTTCGCCGCCGAACAGGCAGGCCACCAACTGGGTGCTCTGCTTGATGTGGTCGATGGTGATCAGGGTCTCGGCCACATAGAAGCAGTAGTCAGGGCAGTCGTTGCTCCCCTCTGGCACCTCGGGCAAGTCTTCAAAGGAAGCGATGAGGTCGTAGGCGAAGCTGCCCGCCATGAAGAGGGCCTCTTTGCCCTGCTGGCATTGCAGCTCCCGCTGCAGGGTGCGCAGCACGTCCAGCACGCTGCTGCCCTTGAGGCGGCTGTCTTCGTCAAGCTCCCGATCGGACGCCGGGAAGTCGAGGTGCAGCTCGTCCGCCACCCGGGTCTGGGTGATGACGGCGGGCAGGCGCTGCTCCAGCATGCGCAGCAGGGCGGCGCCGTTGTCGCCGAGGGGGCGCACCTGCACGGCGCGGCCGCGGCACTCGATGCGCAGGCAGGCGTCCACCAGCAGCAGGCTCTGGGTGCCGGCCTTGGAGTCGATCTCCACCGATTCGAGCAGCAGGTTGTTGGGTCTGTCCTGGCAGAGTCGGGTATAGAGTGCCAGGGGGTCTGTCACATAGGGGGCATTGAGCCGGATGGTATCGAATTCGCCCAGGGGCAAACGGGTCTTGTTGCCTGTCATAATGCCTTCCCTTGCATGTGTTGTGTGTCACCGATGGTCATGGCGCTGTCTCTCTTGAAAATGGGTCGGGTTCGGGTCACGTCAGCGAGTTCGCCATCGCCATGTCAGTGTGCTTCTCTGAATTGTCGGTTTCATCACAGGTCCATTTGCCGGATAATAAAAAAGCCCGCTGGGGTCAGCGGGCTTTTTCTTTGGGTTCTTAACTTGCTGTCAGATTACAGGTACAGCAACGACCACACGCCCGCATGTCAGGGAGTGTGCCACCACCAGATGGTCAGGATGGAAGTCGCTTGCATGAGATTGAGTCCTGTAAAAAGATGTTTGCAATGAAGTGCCTACAGAAAACGATAAAGCCGCGGCCAAGTCAAGTCGCTTTTTTGCCGGCCTTTTCCAGGCAGGTCCCAAACAAGAGCGAAACACGCCGATGAGATTTGATCTGCATTGCCACACCACCGCCTCGGACGGGGTGCTGAGCCCCGCCGACCTGGTGCGCCGCGCCGCCGAAAAAGGGGTGGAGGTGTTAGCGGTCACTGACCACGATACCCTCGACGGGCTTGAGGAGGTGCGCCAGACCATCTCGGCCGACCAGTTGCCACTGCGCCTGGTGAGCGGGGTGGAGATCTCCACCGGGTGGGAGCATCACGAGATCCACATCGTGGCCCTCGGGGTGGACGAGAAAAATCTCCAGTTGCTCGCCTTTCTGGCAGGGCAGCGGGCTCGCCGGGAGGCGCGCGCCGAGGAAATCGGGCGTCGTCTGGAGAAGTGCCTCATCCCGGGCACCTATGAAGAGGCCAAGCAGCTTGCCGGTGACGCCGCCGTGACCCGGGCCCACTTTGCCCGGGTGCTGGTGGCGCGCGGGGTGGCCGACAATATGCAGAAGGTGTTCAAGAAGTACCTGAGCCGGGGCAACAAGGGCTATGTGCCCGCCGAGTGGCCCGGGATGGGGGAGGCCATCGAGGCCATCCACGCCGCAGGCGGGCTGGCGGTGCTGGCTCACCCGAGCCGCTACAATCTCACCGCCAAGTGGATCAAGCGGCTGCTGGTGGCCTTCAAGGCCGTCGGGGGGGATGCCATGGAGGTCTCCCTGCCCCAGCAGAGCCCCCAGGAGCGGGCGAATCTCGGTCAGTGGGCCAGGGAGCACGATCTCTATATTTCGGTGGGGTCCGATTTTCACTTCCCCTCCAACTGGACCGAGCTTGGCCGCCACCTCTGGCTCCCCAAGGAGGGGATGCCGCTGTGGCTGGGTCACCCCGGTCATTTCGGGCTCACCCCCGAGGAGCATGCGGGCCTGCTGGCCAGCCGCTGACCCCCGGGCCGGCATCTTTGATGCAGGCGAGTCTGCGTCAAACAGGTTAAGGTAGTGTCATGGGCCAAGGGGCCCTTGACCATGAAGCGGGCAACGAGCGTGCCCCCTATCGCGAGAAGAGCATATGAGTCAGCATTTTTACGTACATCCCGACAATCCCCAGGTTCGCCTCATCAGCCAGGCGGTGCAGATCCTGCAAAACGGCGGCGTCATCGTCTATCCCACCGACTCCGGCTACGCCCTGGGCTGCCAGATGGGCAACAAGGATGCCCTGGAGCGCATCTGCCGCATCCGTCGCATCGAGCCGAACCACGACTTCACCCTGGTGTGCCGGGATCTCTCGGAGATCTCCACCTATGCCAAGGTGGACAACACCGCCTTCCGGCTGGTCAAGAACAACACCCCCGGACCCTACACCTTCATCTTCAAGGCTACCAAGGAGGTGCCGCGTCGCCTCATGAACGAGAAGAAGAAGACCATCGGTATCCGGGTCCCGGCCAACAACATCGCGCTGGCCTTGCTTGAGGCTCTCGGTGAGCCGCTGCTCTCCACCACCCTGATCCTGCCGGGCTCCGAGATGGCGGAGTTCGACCCCGAGGAGATTGCCGACAAGCTCGGCAAGCAGCTGGATCTGGTGGTCAACGGCGGGTATCTGGGCGAGCAGCCCACCACTGTGGTGGACTTCTCCGACGACGAGCCCGTGCTGCGTCGCCGCGGTGCCGGGGATCCGACGCCGTTTGAGTGATCTTGCCGACCCCGTGCCCGCGCTGACAACCCCCGCGGGCACGACGGGGGAGGCTTCCCTTCCCCCGCCCATCGCCACCGTGCTGGGGCAGCCCTACCATGAGCTGCCCCAGGACTTGTTCATCCCTCCCGATGCGCTGGAGGTGTTTCTCGACACCTTCGAGGGGCCGCTGGATCTCTTGCTCTACCTCATCCGGCGCCAGCAGCTCGACATCCTCAACCTGCCTATCCTGCAGATCACCGCCCAGTACATGGAGTACGTGGATCTGATGCAGGGTCTCAACCTCGAGCTGGCGGCGGAATACCTGCTGATGGCGGCCTGGCTCGCGGAGATAAAGTCCCGCCTGCTGCTGCCCAAGGCCCCGGAGCTGGAAGACGAGGAGGAGGGAGAAGACCCCCGCGTCACCCTCATTCGTCGCCTGCAGGAGTACGAGCGCTACAAGCTGGGGGCGGAGCGGGTCAATGCCCTGCCGAGGGTGGAGCGGGAGATCTTCGTCGCCGCCGCCATGGCGCCGGATTTTGGTGCCTTGAAGCCATTGGCGCCCGATGTTTCTCTGGTTGAACTCGCCCTTTACATGCAAAGTGTGGTAAAACGCGCGACTCATTTTGAACATCACCAGATCCGCCGCGAGCAGATCCCGACCCGGGTACGGATGGCGGAGATCCTCGCCATGCTCTCCTTGGGCCAGACCCTGCGCCTGGAGCAGGTGCTGCGAGCCGAGGAGGGGCGCATGGGGGGGCTGGTGACCTTCCTGGCCCTGCTGGAGCTGTGCAAGGAACAATTGATCTGGATCTTGCAGGCGGAGCCTCTGGGCCCCATCCATTTTGCCCTGGCCAGTCAGGGGAAGGGGGAGGAGCATGAGCATCTACACTGAGCGAGGGGCGGCGCCAGGGGCGTGGACCCGGGAGGTCCACCGTGGCGCTGCCTGCTGAACGATTGAAGACCCTGATCGAGGCGGCGATCTTCGTGGCGGGGCGTCCCCTCACGGTGAGCGAAATCAAGGGCAGCGTGCTCTCGGACTACCCGGTCACCGGCCGCTATGTCCAGCTGCTGCTGGCAGAGCTCAGACAGGATTACAGCGAGCGGGGGGTCGAGCTCAAAGAGGTGGCCTCCGGCTGGCGTTTCCAGGCCCGCCAGGAGTATGCCGAGGAGCTGTCGCGCCTGTGGAGCGAGCGGGCTCCCCGTTATTCCCGCGCCGTGATGGAGACGCTGACGCTGATTGCCTATCGTCAGCCCATCACCCGGGCGGAGATAGAAGCCATCCGCGGGGTGGCGGTGTCGAGCCAGATCGTCAACACCCTCAAGGAGCGTGGCTGGGTGCGCAGCATCGGCCACAAGGAGGTGGCGGGTCGCCCCGAGCTGCTCGCCACCACCCGTGAATTTCTGGACTATTTCAACCTGCAGAGTCTGGAGCAGCTCCCCGAGCTGGATCCCGAGCTGCAGGCCCCCTTGTCGCTCATGCCGGGCGAGGGCGGTGACGGTCAGCCTCTGGCAGGCCGTGCTGAGCATGAACATGGTGGGGAGGCCAACGGGGCCTTCCCACAAGAGCCAAGGTTGTCCGCGATGTCGGCGGGCAGCGATCAACAATCAGGTAAACCCGATGAGTGAAAAACTGCAAAAAGTATTGGCCCGCGCGGGTCAAGGCTCCCGTCGTGAGATGGAGGCCCTGATCACCGCAGGTCGGGTCAGCGTGGATGGCAAGGTCGCCACGCTGGGGGATCGCGTCGAAGTGAACGCCGTGATCCGGGTGGATGGCCACCAGGTCAAGACCCGCGCCGCAGAGGAAGTGATCTGCCGCGTGCTGGCCTACCACAAGCCCGAAGGGGAGATGTGCACCCGTCACGATCCGGAAGGACGTCCCACCGTGTTTGATCGTCTGCCCAAGATGGATGGTGCCCGCTGGATAGCGGTCGGCCGCCTCGACGTCAACACCTCAGGCCTCTTGCTGTTCACCACCGACGGTGAGCTGGCGAACCGCCTGATGCACCCGAGCCACGAAGTGGAGCGGGAATACGCGGTGCGCGTCTTTGGCGAGATCACCGAAGCCATGCTGCAGCGCCTGCGCAAGGGCGTGCAGCTGGAAGACGGCATGGCCAAGTTCAACAAGATCAAGCCGGCCGGCGGTGAAGGGCTGAACCAGTGGTTCAACGTCACCCTGACCGAGGGCCGCAACCGGGAAGTGCGCCGCCTGTGGGAGTCCCAGGAAGTGCAGGTGAGCCGCCTGATGCGTATCCGCTACGGCGACGTCAAGCTGGATCGCGGCATCCCCCGCGGCGGCTGGCAGGAGCTGAAACTGCCCGAAGTGAACTACCTGCGCGGCCTGGTCAACCTGCCCAACGAGACCGAGTCCAAGGTCGATTTGCAGCAGGATGGCAAGAGCACCCGCCACAAGCAGGCCGCCCAGATCCGTCGCGCCGTGAAGCGTCACAAGGAGATGCAGGGCAAGGAGCCGCGCGCCCGTGCCACCACCGCCCGTCGCAAGCCGACCTCCTCCACCCGCAATTCCGGCACCGGCAGCAAGTAAGCCGCCGCCACGGGTCGCTCGCCCCGGACACGCCACAAGCCCGCACCCCAAGGTGCGGGCTTTTTTGTTTTCTGCTCCTGCCGGGCTCCTTGAGACTGAATCGCACAGGGGAGAGAAAGG
Organism: Aeromonas sp. R5-1; assembly: GCF_040908265.1. Lineage (NCBI taxonomy): Bacteria > Pseudomonadati > Pseudomonadota > Gammaproteobacteria > Aeromonadales > Aeromonadaceae > Aeromonas > Aeromonas sp. R5-1. The sequence continues at coordinate 61,411 of NZ_JBFODJ010000107.1, read as the reverse complement.
GCCAGACAAGCTCCTCCCCCTTTTGAAGGGGGAGGCTGGGAGGGGGTGAGTAGTTGTTATGCTGACAAGGGTCATAGTCGGAGGAATACTGTCATGAACGAGAAGCCAGTTCGTGTTTTCAACCGCGAGGCCACGCTGGATAAACGGCGTGAACAACGAAACAATCCAACAGAGCCTGAACGGCGATTGTGGCAGGCGCTTCGGGCTGGGCAACTCGGAGTCAAGTTTCGCCGTCAGCAAGGTATAGGCCCATACATTGCGGATTTTTACTGCCCCGGGCGGTTGTTGGTCATTGAGGTTGATGGCAACAGCCATTTCGACATGCGGGGTCTGCGTCATGACAAGCGACGGGATGCCTACATGGCGGCCCTGTCGCTGACGGTACTGAGATTTAGCAACAGGGAGGTGATGGAAAATCTACCCGGGGTGGTTGTCTCTATTCGGGCATGGCTTGATCGCGTCTGACCCCACCCCAGCCCTCCCCTTGCCAGGGGAGGGGGCCAGAGTGCCCTCTGTACGGGCTGGAAAGCGTCATAGACTTCCCTTTTTTGAAGGGGAGGTGGTTGCAGACGGGGATGTGCATCAGGATGGTTGCCCTGTCGGGACGGGCTTGTTAGCCTTTCGCGCACAAAGACAGGAGAAACCAATGAGCAAGGTACTGGATGAGCTGCTGGCGTTGCTGGCGCTCGAAAAGATCGAGGAGGGCCTGTTTCGGGGCCAGAGCCAGGATCTCGGGTTGCGATCCGTGTTTGGCGGACAGGTGATGGGGCAGGCCTTGTCAGCCGCCAAGCAGACGGTGGCAAGCGACCGCCAGGTCCACAGTTTCCACTCCTACTTCCTGCGCCCCGGGGATGCCAACAAGCCCATCGTCTACGACGTGGAGAACATCCGCGACGGCCAGACCGTCTCCACCCGCCGGGTCAAGGCCATCCAGAATGGCAAGCCCATCTTCTACCTCAACGCCTCCTTCCAGGTGGAGGCGGAGGGTTTCGAGCACCAGGCGAAGATGCCGGGCGGCATCACGCCCCCGGAGCAGCTCAAGAGCGAGCTGGAGCTGGTGCGTCCCTACGAGCAGATGATCCCGGCGGCCCTGCGGGACAAGATCCTGTGCGAGAAGCCCATCGAAATTCGCCCCGTGACCCTGGTGGACCCCATCCGCCCGGATGTTCACGAGCCCCTTCGCTACACCTGGTTCAAGGCCAATGGCCCGGTGCCGGACGATCAGCGGGTCCACAACTACCTGCTGGCCTATGCGTCTGACTTCCACTTCCTGTTCGCCGCCCTGCAGCCCCACGGGGTCTCCTACTGGGAGCCGGACATGCAGGTGGCCACCATCGATCACTCCATGTGGTTCCACCGGGAGTTCCGGCTGGACGACTGGCTGCTCTACGTGGTGGACAGCCCGAGCGCCAGCGGCGGTCGGGGTCTGGTGCGCGGCCAGTTCTTCACCCGGGATGGGGTATTGGTGGCGAGCACCATGCAGGAAGGGGTGATCCGCCGCCGGGGCTGAGACGCCCCCTTGCGCCAACGAAAAACGGGAGCCGATGGCTCCCGTTTTTTTATGTGCCTGCGCTATCAGGCTGCGTCCTGCTCGGTGCTGAGTGCTGGCTCGCCCCGGGCGAAGCGGTCGGCCCACAGGGCGATGACGCCGTCACCGGTGACGTTGCAGGCGGTGCCGAAGCTGTCCTGGGCCAGGTAGAGGGCGATCATCAGGGCGATGGAGGCCTCACCGAAGCCGAGCATGGAAGTGAGCAGGCCGAGCGCGGACATGACACCGCCACCCGGTGCGCCCGGCGCGGCAATCATGATGACGCCCAGCATCATGATGAAGGGCACCATGGTGCCGTAGCCCGGAATGGCCAGGTGTTCGGAGAGGAACATCACCGCCGTGGCGCAGGTCACCAGGGTGATGGTGGAGCCGCACAGGTGGATGGTGGCGCACAGGGGCACGGTGAAGTTGGCGATGCCGTCGCTCACGCCGTTGCGCTTGCTGGCTTGCAGGGCCACCGGAATGGTGGCGGCGCTGGACATGGTGCCAAGGGCGGTGAAGTAGGCGGGCAGCATGTTCTTGATGAGCATGACGGGGGAGCGCCCCTGGGCGAGGCCGGTGCCGACGAACAGGACGCAGAGCCAGAACCAGTGCATGACGATGGCCATCACCAGCACCACTCCGAAGGTCTTGAGGGTGGCGAAGACGGTGCCTTCCACCGTCATCTCGACGAAGACGCCGGCGATGTAGAAGGGGAGCAGGGGAATGATCACGCGTGCCAGCAGGCGGTCGATGATGTCACGGCCCTGATCGGCGACCCGGCGCAGGTCGGTGGCCTGGGTGGCGCTGATGCCGATGCCGAACACGAAGGCGGCGGCCAGGGCCGACATCACCCCGAACAGGGGCGGGATCTCGAGATTGATGTAGGAAGCGAGCTTGGTGGCTGCCTCGGCGGTGGGTTCGGCGGCCGTGGTCAGGTGCGGGATCAGGTGGCTCGCCACGGTGAAGGCGAACAGGCCCGCCAGTATGGTGGAGCAGTAGGAGAGCCCCACCGTCTTGCCCAGCAGCTTGCCGGAGTTCTTCGGCAGGCTGGCGATGCCGCTCATGATGAAGAAGAGGATGATGAGCGGGATGGTGAAGGTGATGAGCTGGCCTATCACCGTCTTGGCGGTGAACAGCACGCGGGCGACCCATTCGGGGGCATAGAGACCGAGCAGCAGGCCGGCGAGGATACCGGCAACCAGATTGAGAACGAGTTTCATGGGGGAATCCAGGTGTTGGTGTCTGATTTGTTATTTAATTTTGATTTTAATGCCGCTTTTTAACACAAACACCGCATCTTGTCTGCTTTATGGTGGTTAACTCAGGGTTAAATATTGTTAACGGGCTGAATGCCGTGAGGTGTCACTGCCCCCGGGGGCTTTCGCGGATCAGCGCCGCACCAGCAAGGCGTGCAGCCAGGGGCCGTTCACCTCATCTTCCCCCACCCAGCCATGGTGCAGGGTGAAGGGGAGGGGAGCGATCAGGCGTCGCAGCCCCGCCTCGTCGAGCCGGGTGTGCAGGGGATATTCCCCCGACCGTGGCAGCGGTTCGAACTTTCCGTGGGGGAAGGAGGCGTAGAGGGGGTCCCCGGCCTTGAGCAGGGTGGCCAGATGACCGAGCGCCGGGGCTATCTCGTGCTCGGGCAGACAGGGGAGGGAGCCGCTGGCCCAGATGCCGTCATAGGGAACGACGCTTTGCATCTGCTCGAAGCGGCAGACCCGCACCGGCTGGCCGCACAGGCGCGAGGCGGCGGCGGCCTGCGCCCGGCTCGCATCGAAGGCGGTCACGGTGAGGCCCTGCTGGCGAAAGAGGCGCAGATCCTCTCCTGCCCCGCAACCGGCCTCCAGCAGATGACGGCCGCTGCCCAGCAGGGCCAGGAAGGGGGCATGGGCGCCTGCCACGAGGGCGGGGCGAGGGGCGGCGTCGCGCGCCGGCGCGGGGGCGTGTGGCAAGGGTGTCGGGCTCATCGTGATGGGGGGCGTTACTCTAGCAGGTTTGCCCCCGGCTGTTGAGCATTGGCGGGGGCGGCGCGTCTTGCAGACTCAGGGGTGGCGGCGAAGGGTGGGGCTCGCGATGAGGGTGAACAGGGTATCGAGGAGAAAGTCCGACTCCTCCATCAGATCGATGCGATCCGGGAAGTGCAGCCAATTGATGATGTAGCCGTCCAGAGTGCAGTGGAGCAGGGTGGCGGCGCGCCGCAGATCCAGCCCCTCGGGCAGTTGGCCGCGGTGCACGGCATTGGCCAGGGTGATCTCCAGATCCCGGAAGAAATTCATGGATTGCAGGTGCATGTGCTCGCGCATGACGGCGGCCTCTCCCTCCATGGATTCCAGATTGAACATGATGGTGAACATCTGCTGGTGGGCGGGCTCGGTGCTGATCTTGAGCATCACCTCCTTGAGAAAGCTGCGCAGCTTGCCCAGGGGATCCGGCTCCGCCTCGTCGACGCAGGCATCGAGCTGGTGGGAGAGGGGGGCACACAGCTCCTCCCACAGGGTGACGAACAGCTCTTCTTTATTCTTGAAGTGCCAGTAGATGGCGCCCCGGGTGAGGTCCGTCGCCTTGGCGATATCGGTCAGGCTGGTGCGTGCCAGCCCCTGTTGGCAGAAGAGATCCAGGGCCGTGCTCATGATGTTGCAGCGGGTTTGCTGCGCCTCTTCTTTGGTGCGTCTGGCCATTGACTCCGGTCCTGTTTAAAAGTGAAAAAAGTTTCTTACATACATACATACATTCATGAATGTATGTATATTGCCTCATCTTCGCCGTTTTACCAACAGGGGCCTTATAAACCCTGTGGTTTTGTCACTTCTTTTTGATTGAAACTGAGGTTCAGAGACTTGATGCATAAACATATTCTCGCACGTTCGGTCGGCCTTGCCTTGCTGGCAAGCGGCCTGCTGGCTGGCTGTGGTGACAAGGACGGGGCCCAGCAGGCCATGGGGGAGATGCCTCCCGCCGCCGTGGACGTGGTCACCCTCCATACGGCCCCCCTGCAACTGTTGTCCGAGCTCACCGGCCGCACCGCCCCCCTGCGGGTGGCCGAGGTGCGTCCCCAGGTGAACGGCATCATCCTCAAGCGCCTGTTCACCGAGGGGAGCGACGTCAAGGCCGGTCAGCTGCTCTATCAGATTGATCCCGCCGTCTATCAGGCCCAAGTGGCTTCCGCCAAGGCCAACCTCGCCAAGGCCGAGGCCAACGAGCGCAGCGCCCGTCTCAAGGCCCAGCGCTACGCCGAGCTGGTGAAGGTGAAAGCCATCAGCAGCCAGGAGTATGACGACGCCGACGCGGCCTGGAAACAGCAGCTGGCCGAGATCGGGGCCGCCAAGGCCGCATTGCAGACCGCCAACATCAACCTGGCCTACACCCGCATCACGGCCCCCATCAGCGGCCGCATCGGCAAATCGGCGGTGACCGAGGGTGCCCTGGTCACCGCCCAGCAGGCGGACAGCCTCACCTCCATCTCCCAGCTCGATCCCATGTACGTGGACGTGCGCCAGTCCACCGCCGACCTGCTGCGCCTCAAGCGCCTGGTGGCCGAGGGCAAGCTGACCCAGGGGGAGAAGGACGGGGCCGGTGTCAGCTTCCAGTTGGAAGATGGCAGCCAGTATGGCGAGAAAGGGGCCCTCCAGTTCTCCGACGTGACCGTGGACGAGGCGACCGGCATGGTGACCCTGCGGGTGATCGTGCCCAACCCGGATCAACTGCTGCTGCCCGGCATGTTCATGCGCGCCACCTTGCAGGAGGGCGAGCGCCCGCAAGGCCTGCTGGTGCCCCAGACTGCCGTGACCCGTACCCCCAAGGGCGGTGCCACCGTCATGGTGGTGACGGCGGACAACAAGGTGGAACTGCGTGAAGTGCAGGTCGGCCGCATGTCCGGCGACAGCTGGGTGGTGGAGTCCGGTCTCAAGGCTGGCGAGAAGGTGATCGTCGCCGGTCTGCAGAAAGTCAAACCCGGGGTCGTGGTGGCGCCCACTGAACGTGCCGGCAACAGCGCACAACAGACCCCGGCAACCAAGCAGTAGGATGGAGTAGTCGCCTCATGGCACGTTTTTTCATAGATAGACCCATTTTCGCCTGGGTGATCGCCCTGGTGATCATGCTGGCCGGGGCCATGGCCATCATCGGCCTGCCGGTGGCCCAGTACCCGACCATCGCCCCGCCGGCGGTTGGCATCTCCGCCAGCTACCCGGGGGCCTCCGCCAAGACGGTGGAAGACTCGGTGACCCAGATCATCGAGCAGAACATGACCGGGCTGGATCACCTGCTCTACATGTCGGCGCAATCCGACTCGTCAGGGAATGTCAGCGTGACCCTCACCTTCAAGCCGGGCACGGATCCCGACATCGCCCAGGTGCAGGTGCAAAACAAGCTGCAACAGGCCATGTCGCTCCTGCCCCAAGAGGTGCAGCAACAGGGCGTCCGGGTCCAGAAGACCTCCAGCAGCTTCCTGATGGTGGCCGCCTTCATCTCCACCGATGGCGCCATGACCAACGATGACCTGGCGGACTATGTGGTAGCCAACATCAAGGAGCCCCTGAGCCGTCTGGACGGGGTCGGTGACATCACCTTGTTCGGCAGCCAGTACTCCATGCGTGTCTGGCTCGATCCCCACAAGCTCAACCGGGTGCAGATGACCCCGGCCGACATTCAGGCCGCCATCAAGGCCCAGAACGCCCAGGTTGCCTTCGGCAAGCTGGGGGGGACCCCTGCGGTGAGCGATCAGCAATTTACCGCCACCATCATGGGCCAGACCCGGCTCTCTACCGTGGAGGAGTTCAACAACATCCTGCTGCGGGTGAACCAGGACGGCTCCAAGGTCCAGCTCAAGGACGTGGCCCGGGTCGAGCTTGCCGGTGAAAACTACGACGCGACCGCGCTCTACAACGGCCAGGCCACCGCCGCCGTCGCCATCAAGCTGGCGACCGGTGCCAACGCCCTGGACACCGCCGAGCACGTGCGGACCAAGCTGGGTGAACTCTCCGAGTACTTCCCGGCCAACATGGAGATCGTCTATCCCTACGACACCACGCCGTTCGTGAAGATCTCCATCGAGGAGGTGGTGCAGACCCTGATCGAGGCGATCTTCCTGGTGTTCTGCGTCATGTATCTGTTCTTGCAGAACTTCCGGGCAACCCTGATTCCGACCATCGCGGTGCCCGTGGTCCTGCTCGGCACCTTCGGGGTCATGGCGGCCTTCGGCTTCTCCATCAACACCCTGACCATGTTCGGTCTGGTGCTCGCCATCGGCCTCTTGGTGGATGACGCCATCGTGGTGGTGGAGAACGTGGAGCGTCTGATGAGCGAGGAGGATCTCTCCCCCCTCGAGGCGACCCGCAAGTCCATGACCCAGATCACCGGCGCCCTGGTGGGCATCGCCCTGGTGCTGTCGGCGGTGTTCGTGCCCATGGCCTTCTTCGGTGGCTCTACCGGTGCCATCTATCGCCAGTTCTCCCTCACCATCGTCTCGGCCATGGTGCTCTCGGTGCTGGTGGCCTTGATCCTGACCCCGGCCCTGTGCGCCACCCTGCTCAAACCCATGAAGCACGGTGAATTCGGCGCCCAGCGCGGTTTCTTCGGCTGGTTCAACCGCTTCTTCGACACCAACGCCAACCGTTACCAGAACGGCGTGCGCAAGGTGATCAAGCAGGGCACCCGCTACGGCATCATCTATCTGGCCATGCTGGCGGTGCTGGCGGTGCTCTTCATGCGCATGCCCACCTCCTTCCTGCCGGAAGAGGATCAGGGGGTCATCATGTCCATGGTGCAGCTCCCGGTGGGGGCGACCAAGGAGCGGACCGAGGTGGTGCTCGGGGAGATGCGCGACTACTTCCTCGAGAACGAGAAGGAGAACGTGGACTCCGTGCTGACGGTGGCGGGCTTCAGCTTCGCCGGTAGCGGTCAGAACAGTGGCATGGCCTTCATCAAGCTAAAGGACTGGAGCGAGCGCAAGGGAGAAGAGCGCAGTGCCAATGCCATCATCGGCCGCGCCATGGGGTTCCTGTTCAGCATCAAGGAAGCCCAGGTCTTCGCCTTCAACCTGCCCCCCATTCCGGAACTCGGCACGGCCACCGGCTTCGACTTCTTCCTGCAGGATCGCGGTGGTCTGGGTCACGAGAAGCTGATGCAGGCGCGCAACCAGTTGCTCGGCATGGCGGCGCAGGATCCCAACCTGGTGCGGGTACGCCCGAATGGGATGGAAGACACGCCCCAGCTCGACATCAAGATCGATTACGAGAAGGCGCTGGCCCAGGGGCTCTCCATCACCGACATCAACAACACCCTGTCGGCGGCCTGGGGCTCCTCCTATGTGAACGACTTCGTCGACAGAGGCCGGGTCAAGAAGGTCTATCTGCAGGCGGATGCCCCTTTCCGGATGAACCCGGAAGATCTGAAGCTGTGGTACGTGCGCAACAGCGCGGGCCAGATGGTGCCCTTCTCCGCCTTTGCCAGCACGGAGTGGAGCTTCGGCTCGCCCCGTCTTGAGCGCTACAACGGTGTCTCCGCCATGGAGATCGTCGGTGAGGCGGCCCCTGGCAAGAGTACGGGTGATGCCATGGCGGCCATCGAGGAGATGGTGAAACAGTTGCCGGAAGGGATCGGCATCGAGTGGACCGGCCTCTCCTTCCAGGAACGTCAGGCAGGCTCCCAGGCGCCGGCCCTGTACGCCATCTCGCTCCTGGTGGTCTTCCTCTGTCTGGCGGCCCTCTACGAGAGCTGGAGCATTCCGTTCTCGGTCATGCTGGTGGTGCCGCTCGGGGTGCTGGGGGCCATTTTGGCCGCGACCCTGCGCGGGCTTGAGAATGACGTCTACTTCCAGGTGGGCCTGCTCACCACGATCGGGCTGTCGGCCAAGAACGCCATCCTCATCGTCGAGTTCGCCAAGGAGCTGCACGACAAGGGGATGAGGCTCGGGGATGCGGTGGTGGAGGCCTCGCGTCAGCGCCTGCGCCCCATCCTGATGACCTCGCTCGCCTTCATCCTGGGGGTACTGCCCCTGGTGATCAGCACCGGGGCGGGCGCCAGCAGCCGAAACGCCATCGGGACCGGCGTGATGGGGGGGATGATCAGTGCCACCGTGCTCGCCATCTTCTTCGTGCCGCTGTTCTTTGTGCTGGTGATGCGCTATTTCACCGAACGCAAGCATGCCGGGGAAGAGAGTGTCCACACCAAGGAGATCAACCATGACTAAGACCCTGATCGCCCTGGGCGTGACCCTGATGATGGGGGGCTGCTCCATGGCCCCCGACTACCAGCGCCCCGAGCTGCCCCAAGGCGCCTCCTGGCAAGCTGACCTGGCCGCCAAGGGGGAACTTGCCCCCTGGCGCCAGCAGTTCCAGGACCCGGCCCTGCAGACGCTGATCGGCACCGCCCTTGAGAGCAACCGGGATCTGCGCCTGGCAGCCCTCAACGTCGAGGCCTACGAGGCGAAATACCGTATCCAGCGGGCGGCCCAGTTGCCGACCCTGGCCGCCAGTGGCAGCGGCACCCGCCAGCAGGGATCCGACGATCTCAGTAGTACGGGGCAGGGCACCATCAGCAGCCAGTACGGCGCCAACATCGGCATCACCGCCTATGAGCTGGATCTGTTTGGCCGGATCCAGAGCCTGAAAGATCAGGCCCTTGAGACCTATCTGGCGCAAATCGAGACCCAGCGCAGCACCCAGATTGCGCTGGTGGCCTCGGTGGCCAATGCCTACTTCACCCTGCTGGCGGATCAGGAGTTGCTGGCCCTGAGCCAGGCGACCCTCGCCACCGAGCAGGAGAGCTATGCCCTGACCGAGCACAAATACCGCCTGGGCGCCGCCTCCGAGATGGAGCTGGCCCAGGGGCGCACGGCACTGGAAAACGCCAAGGTCAGCCAGGCGCAATACCAGCGTCTGGTGAAGCAGGACAGAAACGGTCTGGCCCTGCTGCTTGGCACCGATATCCCGGTGCTGGCGGCACAACCGGCCACCCTGGCCGAGGTGAAACTGGCGCCGATCCCGGTGGGGGCTCCCTCCAGCCTGTTGCAGCAACGCCCGGACATCCTGGCGGCGGAGCACAACCTGAAGGCGGCCAACGCCAACATAGGGGCGGCCCGCGCCGCCTTCTTCCCGACCATCTCGCTCACCGCGACGGCGGGCACCGCTAGCAACCAGCTGAGCGGTCTGTTTGACGGCGGCACCGGCACCTGGACCTTCATGCCCCAGATCAATTTGCCCATCTTCGATGGCGGCAAGCGCGTTGCGGATCTGGACGTGGCCGAGGTGGGAACCAGGCAGGCGGTGGCCAGCTACGAGAAGAGCATCCAGACCGCCTTCAAGGAGGTCGCGGACACCCTCGGTGCCCAGGCGGACTACGCGCAGCAGTTGCAGGCACAACAGGCGCTGGTGGATGCCAACCAGACCTACTTCAGGCTGGCGGAGGTGCGTTACGAGCAAGGGGTGGACAGCTACCTGACCCGCCTCGATGCCCAGCGCTCCCTGTTCAGCGCCAAGCAGGGGCTCATCAGCACCCGGCTCGCCCAGCTGAGTAACCAGGTCGCCCTCTACAAGGCGGTCGGTGGCGGCTGGCAGGCGCCGAAGGACGCAGAGCCGGCATCAGACAAACAGGGTTGACCCCTCGGGATTGACGTAAAAAGCATCAGGGGCAAACCACTAGGTTCGCCCCGTTTTTTTATCTGTCATGTCGAGAGGCCAAATCGAGGCAGGTGACAACGGCGCTCCCTGCCCGGAGCAGGGAGCGGGCAGGAGGAGCCCCACGCTCATGGGCGCCGCCCTCGGCAACCATCATGACCTGCCTGGAGGTGACCACCTCATCGCCGTCATCCGTTGCACCGGACCCAGGAGATGCCATTTATCGCATAAGCTGTGCCGTAATTATTCTTTCAAAGAATAAATGGTCGACTCTTATAGTCAGTCACTCGCCCCTCATTCCAAGGATGTGAAATGAAACGACTCGTGCCCGCCACCCTGCTTGTTGCAGGACTGGCTCTCGCCCCGCTGGCCCAGGCGGCCACCCTGCTCAACGCCTCCTATGACGTGATGCGCGATTTTTACAAGGAGTACAACGGAGCCTTCCTGAAGCACTGGCAGGCCGAAGGCGGGGAGCCACTGCAGATCAACATGTCCCACGGCGGATCGAGCAAGCAGGCGCGCGCCGTCATCGACGGCCTGCCCGCCGATGTCATCACCATGAACATGGCCACCGACATCAACGCCCTCGCCGAGCATGGGGGCCTGGTGCCCAAGGGGTGGGCGGATCGCCTGCCGGATCACAGCGCCCCCTTCACCTCGGCCACCGTGTTCATCGTGCGAAAGGGCAACCCCAAGGGGTTGAAGGATTGGCCTGATCTGCTCAAGGAGGGGGTACAGGTCATCGTGCCCAACCCCAAGACCTCGGGGAACGGCCGCTACACCTACCTGTCTGCCTGGGGCTATGTGCTGGAGCAGGGGGGAGATGAAGAGGCGGCCAGGGCATTTGTCGGCAAGTTGTTCAAGCAGGTTCCCGTGCTCGACACCGGCGGCCGCGCCGCCACCACCACCTTCATCCAGAACCGCATAGGGGACGTGCTGGTCACGTTCGAAAACGAAGCCGAAATGATTGCCCGGGAGTTTGGTCGTGGCAGCTTCGAGGTGGTCTATCCGAGCGTCACCGCCGTGGCCGAGCTGCCGGTGTCAGTGGTGGACAAGGTGGTCGACAAGCAGGGTACCCGCAAGGAGGCCGAAGCCTATCTGGCCTATCTCTGGTCCGACGAAGGCCAACGCATTGCTGCCAGCAACTATCTACGCCCGCGCAACCCGGCGATCCTCGCCGAGTTTGCAGACCGTTTCCCGAACGCCACCTTCCTCGACGTGGTGAAGACCTTCGGCGAGTGGCCTGTGATCCAGCGCACTCACTTCAAGGAGGGCGGGGTGTTCGACCAGGTCTATGCCCAGCGCTGAGGGGCCTCTGGATAACGATGCTCACCCAGGTGCAGCCGGGGCGTGGCTGCCTGGCTGCCCTCTCTGATGGTGGGGCCAGGTTGGTGCGTCAGGCTCTGAAAGATGAACAGGACCGTCGCGGATGGTGGTGTCCTGGAAGGGGAGGGTGTTCTGGCGCAGTCACACCGGCGTCTTGGCCCGAGACCCGGGACAAAAAGCACGAAGGGTTGGCCTCGCACTGAGGCCAACCCTTCGTCTGTCTGGTGCCGGTAATAGGAGTCGAACCTACGACCTTCGCATTACGAATGCGCTGCTCTACCAACTGAGCTATACCGGCGGCTTGATGTTCAGAGTCGTGAAAAAAGCCGGACAAGTCAATTGAGCCAACTCGATTTTATGAGTTGGCTCATGATGTTAAGGCATATCAGAGGTCAACGAACTCCGGGATGTGGGCACGGCCGCGGCTCTCGAGAAAATCGAGCAGGGCGCGGGGGGAGCGGGCCAGGATCCGCTCATGTGGGAAGTTGGCTTCGGTGACCAGCCGATGGCAGTGATCAAAGTCGCCGAGGCTGAATGCCACGTGGGAGTCGGAGCCGAAAGTGAGGTAGGCACCCAGATCGCGCGCTGCCTCGACGATGGCGCGGCAGTTGCTTTCGCTGCCTGCACGGGAGTGACTGAACGAGGAGTTGTTGACCTCCAGCGCCACTCGATACTCTGCCGCTGCCTTGACCACCGCCTGAATATCGATGGGGAAGGCGGGATTGCCGGGGTGGCTTAACATGTCGACCCGGCCACTTCGAATGGCGTTGATCATGGCCTGGGTGTGGGTCGCCTGATCGCAGGGGGGAAACACCGGTTCGTGAAAGCCTGCCATGATCATGTCGAGCCGGGACTCGTAGCGCTCGGGGAAGTCTATTTCACCGTCGATGTTCTTGATGTTGGCTTCGATGCCGCGCAGGATGCCGACCCCGTCCACGACTCTGGGCAACACGTGCAGATTGACGAAATGCCAGTAATGCGGGGCATCTGCCATGTCCGGGCCGTGGTCCGTGGTGGCGAACAGCCTGATCCCCTTGGCTTTGGCGATGGGCAGGTAATCGTGAATGGTGCTGTAGGCGTGGGTGCTGGCGACGGTGTGCGTGTGGGTATCGACCGTATACTTCATCTTCTCTCCCCTCTGGCATGAGGCGACAGCATAGCAAGATTGGCGAAGCCGGGCCATGTGGCTGGTTGCCATACTTTGTCACAATTTGGGTCTGTGCTGACAAAGTCTGATGACGTTTCACTGCGAGGATGGCGACATCGATGCAAGCCTGAACACCCATCGATGGGTCGACACTGGATGGTCAGACCCGTTTTCCCCGCCGTCGCCCCTGCGACGGTTTTTTTTGGTTCTCTGTCGGCGCCTCGGGTAGCGGCAGGGCAAAAAAATGCCCAACTAGCATGACGCAGGTTGGGCGAGACTTAATGTTTAATTGCAGTGGCATAGATATAGAGTGCCGTCTCGCTGCGAAGTTCCCGCCATCTTCCCTCTTTTTTGATTAAAAACATTTAGCCAACACCTGTTCACATTCTCTTGACATGAGTGGGCGTGAAACGTACTTTTTAAACATTCGTTTAAGTGAGGTGTCCAGTGAGTAAAATCGATACCAAGAACCGTATTCTCGACGCCGCCGAGGTGCTGTTTGCCGAGCGGGGGTTCGCCGATACCTCGTTGCGTCTGATCACCAGCGAGGCCGATGTGAACCTGGCTTCGGTCAATTATCACTTCGGCTCCAAGAAGGAGCTTATCCAGGCGGTGCTCGACCGTTATCTGAGCCTCTTCATGCCGGCACTGGACGGGCGGTTACAGACGTTGATGGCGCAGGATCAGCTGACCCTGTTGCAGGTGTTCGAGAGCTTTGTCGAACCCCTGATGAAACTGTCGGCCGTCAGGGCGAATGGTCCGGCGCTCTTCATGCAGTTGCTGGGGCGCGGCTATATCGACAGTCAGGGCCACCTGCGCCGCTTTATTACCACCCATTATGGGGCGACCCTGCACGGGATCACCCAGGCCATCTCCAAGGCCAATCCGGATTTGTCGCCAGCGGATCTCTTCTGGCGCCTGCACTTCACCCTGGGCACAGTCGTCTTCACCATGGCCTCTGCGGATGCCCTGCGTGACATCGCCCAGGCCGATTTTGGCCAGCAGCTCGATGTGGAAGGGCTGGTGCGCAACGTCATTCCTTATCTGGCGTCCGGTGTCGGGGCGCCCGTGGAGTCGACCAGGCTCTCCCTGGCCGTGTAACACCTAACAATAATCAACGGAAACAGTGAAATAGAAGGAACTTCGGTATGATCACATTGCTTGTCCTGCTGGTGCTGGCGATAGCCGTGGTGCTCGGTGTCCCCGCCATCCGTAAAAAGGTGGTGACCCGCCCCGTGTTCGGCATCTTCAAGAAGATACTGCCGCCCCTGTCGGCCACCGAGCGGGAGGCCATGGAGGCCGGCTCCGTCTGGTGGGACGGGGAGCTGTTTCGCGGCAACCCGGACTGGAAGAAACTGCACGGCTACGGCAAGGCCGAGCTGAGTGCAGAAGAGCAGGCCTTTATCGACAACCAGGTCGAAACCCTGCTCGCCATGGTGGACGACTTCAAGATCGTCAACGAGACCAAGGACCTGCCGGAGCCGGTGTGGGACTATCTGAAGAAAGAAGGCTTCTTCTCCCTGATCATCCCGAAATCCTACGGCGGCCGCGAGTTCTCGGCGATTGCCAACTCCACCATCGTCACCCGTATCGCCACCAAGAGCCTGAGCGTCGCGGTCACCGTCATGGTGCCCAACTCCCTCGGCCCGGGCGAGCTGCTGATGCATTACGGCACCCAGGCCCAGAAAGATTTCTGGCTGCCGGGGCTGGCCAACGGCAAGGAGGTACCCTGCTTCGCCCTGACCGGGCCGGAAGCGGGCTCCGATGCGGGCGCCATCCCGGACAAGGGGATCGTCTGCAAGGGGATGCACAAGGGTGAAGAGGTGCTGGGCATTCGCCTCAACTGGAACAAGCGCTACATCACCCTGGCGCCGCGTGCCACCGTGCTGGGGCTGGCGTTCAAGCTCTATGACCCGGAAAAACTGCTGGGTGACAAGGAAGAGATCGGCATCACCTGTGCGCTGATCCCGACCAGTCATCCGGGCGTGCGCGTCGGCGATCGCCACTACCCCATGGGGTTGGCGTTCCTGAATGGCCCGACCTTCGGCAAGGATGTGTTCATTCCGCTTGACTGGATCATCGGTGGCCCGGATTACGCCGGCCGTGGCTGGCGCATGCTGGTGGAGTGCCTCTCTGCCGGTCGCGGCATCTCGCTGCCTGCCCTTGGCACCGCCTGTGGTCACATGGCGAGCCGCACCGTGGGCGCCTACTCCTACGTGCGCAAGCAGTTCGGCATGTCCATCGGCAAGTTTGAAGGGGTGCAGGAAGCGCTGGCCCGCATTGGCGGACTCACCTATCAGCTCGAAGGCGCTCGTCGCATGACCGCAGGTTCCCTGGATTTGGGTCAGGCACCGGCCATCGTCACCGCGATCTCCAAGTACCACATGACCGAGATGGCCCGCCAGGTGATGGATGACTCCATGGACATCCACGCCGGTCGCGCCATCCAGCTGGGCCCGAAAAACTACACCGGCTACGCCTACATGGGCATTCCGGTGGCCATCACGGTGGAAGGGGCCAACATCCTGACCCGCAACCTGATGATCTTCGGGCAAGGGGCCACCCGCTGCCATCCGTATGTGTTTGCCGAGCTGGAAGCGGCGGCCGACACCGATGTGGAGCGCGGTCTCGAGAAGTTTGACGCCCTGTTGATGAAACACATCGCCTTCGGTACCGGCAACTTCTTCGGTGCCCTGTTCCAGGGGCTGACCCTGGGCCAGTTCAACAGCGCGCCGGTAGCTGGCGAAACCGCCCGCTACTACAAGCAGCTCTCTCGCATGAGCAAGGGTCTGGCCCTGTGCGCCGACGTCTCCATGCTGATGCTGGGCGGGGATCTCAAGCGCAAGGAGATGATCTCCGCCCGTCTGGGTGACGTGCTGAGCCACCTCTACCTGGCCTCCGCCACCCTCAAGCATTACGAGGATCAGGGCCGCATGGTCTCTGACCTGCCGTTCGTCCAGTACGCGGTGGAGCGCAACCTCTACCTGATTGGCAAGGCGTTCGAGGGCTTCTTCCAGAACTTCCCGAACAAGGTGGTGGGTGCCGTACTCAAGCGGGTGGTGTTCCCGTTCGGCGTCGGTTACAAGATGCCGGCGGACGATCGCTGCCATGCCATCTGTCTGGCCATGATGACGCCGGGCGAGTTCCGGGATCGTCTGACCGCGCTCTGTTATGTGGGCAAGGACGAGGCGGATCCAGTGGGGCTGATGGAGCGTGCCTTCCAGGCCATGGTCTTGGTGCAGCCCATCGAGAAGAAGCTGGTGCAGGCCCAGAAAGAGGGCAGACTGCCCCGCAAGCTGGCGCTGCCTGAGCTGGTGGCTGCCGCCCTGTCCCAGTCCATCCTCGGCAAGGAGGAGGCGGACAAGCTGCTGGCCGCCGATGCCCTGCGCTACGAGGCTATCCAGGTGGACAACTTCGCTCCTGGCGAGCTGGAAGGATTGTCTCAACCGAACCCGGTCGAGCATGCAGCCTGACCCCGAGCGTAAACCGACAACCGGCCCTAGTGGCCGGTTTTTTGTTGTTTAACCAGGCATTTACAAGGTCGATTAATTCCAGTTTAATGCAATGGCCCCCACCCTTGGGGCAGGAAGCAAGGCCATCGGAATGGCCGATAACAACAACTCAGGAAGAGTGAATGAACCTCGCCAAAACGGCGATCGAACGCCCCATCTGGGTGGCGGTCTCGGTCGTGCTGATTTTTTTGCTGGGCCTGCTCAGCATCCGGGGACTGCCCGTCCAGCTGTTTCCCGACATAGACCGTCCTCACCTCAACATCACGGTGGACTGGCGTTCGGCCTCGCCCCAGGAGATGGAGTCGGAGATAACCGATCCCATCGAGCAGGAGATGCAGGGGGTACAGGGGCTCAAGAGCCTCAGCAGCAACAGCTACCCCGGCTTCACCGAAATCGACATGGAGTTTGCCCTCGGCACCGACATGCAGCGGGCCCAGCTTGATGTCATCTCCCGCCTGAACCGGGTTTCGGGGCTGCCGGACAACATCGGTGGCCCTTACGTCAACAACTACAGCAGCAACGACACCCTGACCTTCTTCTTCATCCAGCAACTGCCCGGCGCCAAGGGGGAGATAGACGATCACCAGGCGCTGATCGAGGCGAGAGTCAAGCCCGAGCTGGAGCGGATCCCCGGGGTGTCCACGGTCGACATCGAGGGGATCAACGAGCGCCAGATCCAGATCCGCTTCGACCCTTACCGCGCCGCCGAACTGGGGGTGGAGATCCCGGTGCTCGCCAGCCGGGCAACGACGGGCTGGGATGTGTCGGCCGGGACCCTCGACATCGGACGCTGGGAGTACAAGCTGCGCTTTGCCGGCCGCTATGACGTGGCGGCCCTGGGGGACAAGGTGGTGGACTGGCGTGACGGCCTGCCCATCTATCTGCGGGACGTGGCCGAGATCAGAGTGGCCCGGGAGGAGAACCCGGTGCTGCGCATCCAGAACGGCAACACCGCCATCGCGGCGCAGATCTTCAAGGAGAGCGGCGCCAATGCCCTGGCGGCGCTCGAGGGGATCAAGGCCAAGGTCGGGGAGCTCAACCGGGAGGTGCTGGAGCCGGTCGGCCTGCACATGGAGCAGTCGTTTGACGCTTCCCTCTACATCAACCGGGCGGTGAGCATGGTGACCGCCAACCTGGGGCTCGGGGTGCTGCTCTCTTGCGCCATCCTCTGGGTCTTTCTGCGCCAGCTCAAGGCGACCCTGATGATCGCGATCGCCATTCCCATCAGCATCATGCTCACCTTCTGCCTGCTCAAGGTGATGGGGCGGACCCTCAATATCATCTCCCTGGCGGGCATTGCGTTTGCGGTCGGCATGGTGCTCGACGCCGCCATCGTGGTGCTGGAGAGCATCTACCGGCGCCATGAGCGGGGTGACATCAGCAAGGGAGAGGCAGCGCTGGAGGGCACCCGCCGGGTGTGGACCGCTCTGGTGGCGTCCACCCTGACCACGGTCGCCATCTTCCTACCGGTGCTCCTGCTCAATGACGTGGAAGGGCAGTTGTTTGCCGATCTTGCGCTCACCATCGCCTGCGCGGTGACCGTCTCCATGGTGGTGGCGGTCACGGTGTTGCCTGCGGTGGCGGCGCGCTGGATGGGGCACGAGCGGCTGATTGATCCCTTTGAGCGCCTGTGGTACCGCGCCACTCGCCATGTGATCCGCTGGACTGCCACCGCCCCCAGGCGCTGGGCCATTATCGTCCTGATGATGACGGGGCCTGTGCTGGTGAGCTGGTTGATGTTGCCCAAGATGAACTACCTGCCGGATGTGAAGCGGGACGCCATCGACGTCTGGATGAGTTTCACCCCCGGGGTCAATCTCAAGGCCCAGCGGGAAGAGGTGATCGATACCCTGATTGCTCGCCTCGACCCCTATATGAAAGGGGAGAAGGATCCTGTCCTCAAGAACTACTACATCCTGCGCTACCCGGGCGGTGCCCAGATCGGGGTGCGGCCAAAGGAGGAGAGCCAGATCAAGGTACTGGAGCAGATCTTGATGAAGCAGTTGCTGGTGGGCATTCCCGACACCCGGGTGTTTGGCGGTCAGGGGTCCCTGTTTGGCGGTTTTGACAGTGAAAACAGCATCTCCCTGCTGATCCAGGGGGGTGGGCTGCCCGAACTCTATCAGGCGGCCCGGGAGAGCATGACCATAGTGCAGCGGGACTTGCCCGGCGCCCAGGTCAGGCCAGAACCCGGGCTCGATTTCACCGCTCCCGAGCTTCGGCTGGTGCCCCAGGACAGGCGCCTGGCCGAGGTGGGCTGGGATCGCTCCCCCATGCCCGCCATCATCCAGACCTTTGGCGATGGTCTGCGGGTCGGCGAATATTTCGACGGGGATGAGCGGCTCGACATCCTGCTGATGGGGCAGGCCTCCGCCAACCCGGACGAGCTTAAGGCGGTGCCGCTTGCTACCCCGTCCGGGCGCATCGTTCCCCTTGGGGAACTGCTGCGGGTGGAGCCGCAACTCGGGCCTGAGAGCATCTTCCGATCCGATGGGCGGCGCAGCATCAGTCTGCAGATTTCGCCCCCTGCGGGGATGAGCATGGAGCAGGTACTCGACACCCTGCAGCACAAGAGCTTTGCCGCCATCCGGCCGTTGCTGCCAGCCGGGGGGGAGCTGCGGGTCGCCGGCAATGCCGACAGCCTGCAGCAGGCGCTCGGCAACCTCGGCAGCATCTTCCTGTTCGCCGTGATGATACTGCTCATTCTGTTGTGGGGGGTCTTCGCCTCCCTCAAGGATGCCGTGCTGGTGCTGCTCACCTTGCCGCTCGCCACCGTCGGCGGCGTGCTGGCGCTGCACCTGAGCGGTCTGGTGGCGCCGCTGCCGATGGACTTGCTCACCATCATCGGCTTCGTCATCCTGCTCGGGTTGGTGGTCAACAACGCCATTCTGCTGGTGCACCAGACCAGGATGGCCGAGCGGGAGGGGATGAGCCGACAGTCGGCAGTCACCGATGCTCTGCAAAGCCGGATGCGTCCCATCGCCATGACCAGCCTCACCAGCATCTTCGGCATGCTGCCCCTGATGCTGAGTCCGAGCGAGGGGAGCGAAATCTACCGGGGGCTGGCCACCGTCATCGTCGGTGGCATGAGTTGCAGCACCCTCTTCACCCTGATCCTGTTGCCCGCCTTCCTGCGGTTGGGGGAGCAGACCGACATACCGCACGCCCTTCGGCAGCGTGCCTGAGCAAGGAGCTCATCGATGACACAAGGTTTCACAAGGATAGTGGTGGGGGCTCTGCTGCTGGCTGGCGGGCTGCCTGCGCTTGCACAAAGCAAGATGGTGACGCTGGCGGAGGTGGCCCAGGGAGAGGCCGGGGCCAGCATCTGGGTCAGCGGCACGGTGGCAAGCCGCCAGCAGGCGGCGCTCAGCGCCGAAGTGAGCGGTCGGGTGGAGTGGATAGCCGAGTTTGGCAGCCGGGTGAAGACGGGGGACGAGTTGCTGCGCCTGGACAGCGCGACCCTGCGCCTCTCGCTGGAGCAGGCGAGGGCGGAACAAGCCAGAGAGGGGAGCAACCTGCGCTATGCTCGCGCCGAGTTCCAGCGCCTGGATCGTTTGCACCAGCAAAAGAGTGCCTCCCAGAGCCAGTATGACAAGGCGCGCTATGACGTGGAGCAGGCTGAGCTGGCCGAGCAGCTGGCGCGGGTGCAGGTGCGCCAGATTGAGGAGCAGCTGCGCAGAAGCCGCATCTTTGCCCCGTTTGACGGAGTGGTGAATGAACACTTCATCCAGCCGGGGGAGCATGTGGATGCGGGCGAACAGGCGCTTGAGCTGGTCAATCCGGACCAGCCGGACATCCGGTTGCGTGCGCCTATTGCCTGGGCCCGGCAACTGGCCACCCAGACCCGGTTGCGGGTGGAAGGGGAGCAGCTCAGCAGCCACGCCATCTATTACCAGCGGGCGGCGAGCGCCGATCCCAAGTCCCGGCTCATCGAGCTGCGCCTCAAGCCGGAAGCGGGCACGTTCATCATTGGCTCGCCAGTGCGGGTGGCGCTGCCGATGGGAGAGCAGCACACCATGCTGCTGCCACGGGATGCCCTGGTGCTCGGCACCGAGGGAAGCGTGGTCTATCAGGTGGAGCAGCGCGGCGAGGCGCTCACGGTGAACCGGGTGCCGGTCACCGTGCTCTTTGGAGACAGCCGGGAGGTGGCGGTGAGCGGCGCTCTCAAGCAGGGAGACAAGGTGGTGGTGCGCGGCGCCGGCAGCCTGCAGGATGGGGACAAGGTGGAGCTGTTTCGCGGTTGAACCTGGGGCTGATCCCATAAAAAAACGGCTCCCGCGGGAGCCGTTTTTGTTGCAGAGAGAAGGGGCGATTACTCGACCATCATCACCTTGCAGGTGTTGGTGCTGCCGACGGTCTCCATCTTGTCGCCGTGGGTGAGCAATACCATGTCGCCACTTTGCAGCAGTCCCTTGGCCTTGAGCACGTCCAGCGCGTCGCGGCACACCTCGTAGACCGGCTTGGTCTCGTCGCCATCAAACAGCACGGGGGTGACGCCGCGGTAGAGGTTGGCCCAGGCCAGGGTCTTGTTGTGAGGAGACATGGCGAAGATGGGCAGGCCGGAGCTGATGCGGGACATCAGCAGCGGGGTGGTGCCCGACTCGGTCAGCGCTACGATCGCCTTGACTCCTTCCAGGTGGTTGGCCGCATACATGGTGGACATGGCCACCGCCTCTTCCACCGAGGTGAAGGTGTAGCTCATGCGGTGGTTGGAGACGTTCAGGCTCGGGTGCTTCTCGGCGCCCACACAGACGCTGGCCATGGAGGTCACGGTCTCGATGGGGAACTGGCCGGCGGCGGTCTCGGCGGAGAGCATCACCGCATCGGTACCGTCCAGCACGGCGTTGGCCACGTCCATGACTTCGGCACGGGTCGGGAGCGGTGCGTTGATCATGGACTCCATCATCTGGGTCGCGGTGATGACCACGCGATTCAGGCGACGGGAGTGGCGAATGAGCTTCTTCTGCACACCCACCAGTTCGGGGTCGCCGATTTCGACGCCGAGATCGCCACGGGCCACCATGACGGCATCGGAGCCGAGGATGATGTCTTCCATCGCCTCGTCGCTGGCGACGGTCTCGGCGCGCTCGACCTTGGCCACGATCTTGGCGTTGGAGCCAGCTTCGCGGGCCAGTTCGCGGGCGTAGCGCAGATCATCGCCGCTGCGGGGGAAGGAGACTGCCAGGTAGTCCACGTTCATGCGGGCGGCGGTCTTGATGTCTTCCTTGTCCTTCTCGGTCAGGGCCGGTGCGGAGAGGCCGCCACCTTTCTTGTTGATGCCCTTGTTGTTGGAGAGAGGGCCGGCCACGGTCACCGTGGTGTGGATGCGGGTGCCTTCGACCTGCTCGACCTTCAGTTGCACGCGGCCATCGTCCAGCAGCAGGATGTCACCGGATACCACGTCCTGCGGCAGGCTCTTGTAGTCGATGCCGACCTGCTCCTGGCAGCCTTCTCCCTTGCCGAGGGCGGCATCGAGAATGAACTTGTCACCGATGGCGAGGTAGATCTTGCCATCCTTGAAGGTGGAGACGCGGATCTTGGGGCCTTGCAGATCGCCCATGATGGCCACGTGGCGGCCCAGCTTGGCGGCGATGTCACGCACCTGGTTGGCGCGCTGGATATGATCTTCAGGAGTGCCGTGGGAGAAGTTCATCCGCACCATGTCGGCACCGGCGCGAATGATCCCCTCGAGAATGCCGTCGCGATCGGTCGCCGGACCGAGTGTGGTAACAATCTTTGTACGTCTTGGCATGAAAGACTCCAATGTGAAGTTGATATGACTTGAAATACTGCCCCGTCAAGCATGTGGCATGGCGCCAACTGGCAGGCCATCTGGGTGGCCTTGTTTGATTGAATTTCGATACTACACCAAGCCCGTTGGCATAGACAGTCGGGGGCGGACCCCCGAATGATCAGGAGGAGTGGGGGTATCAAAGCGGGATTCGCGCAAACCTTCTTTGACTTTCTTCAGGTTTTCGCGAAATTTCATGCCACGGCGCAGGGTGAAACCGGTGGCCAGCACGTCCACCAGGGCGAGCTGGGCGATGCGCGAGGCCATGGGCATGTAGACGTCGGTGTCTTCCGGCACGTCCATGGAGAGCACCAGGTTGCATTCGCGGGCCAGGGGAGAGTCCTTGGCGGTCATGCCGATGACGGTGGCATCGTTTTCCCGGGCCAGCGCGGCAATTTCCACCAGGGCCTTGGTGCGGCCGGTGTGGGAGATGAGGACCACCACGTCCCCTTCGCTGCTGTTGATGCAGCTCATGCGCATCATGACGATGTCATCGAAGCTAACCACGGGGATGTTGAAGCGGAAGAACTTGTTCTGGGCATCCCGGGCAACGGCGGAGGAGGCGCCCAGACCAAAGAAGCTGATCTTCTTGGACTGGGTCAGAATATCGACGCAGCGGTTGATGGCCGAGATGTCCAGGCTGTTCTTGGCGGCATCGAGGCAGGCCATGGTGGATTCGAAGATCTTGGCGGTATAGGTGTCCGGGCCGTCTTCCGCTTCCACATGGCGGTTCACATAAGGGGTGCCGTTGGCCAGGCTCTGGGCCAGGTGCAGCTTGAAATCGGGAAAACCCTTGGTATCGAGGCGACGGCAGAAACGGTTGACGGTCGGTTCGCTCACATCGGCCAGCTTGGCCAGGGTAGCAATGCTGGAGTGAATGGCGGTCTGGGGTGAGGCCAGGATCACTTCAGCCACCTTACGCTCTGATTTACTGAAACTTTCCAGATTGTTCGTAATTTTATCGAGGGTATTCATCATTACCACCAGGCATTTTTGTAATTTAACTTCAGTGTCTGTGCACTAAATTCACAGCTCAAGCAGGTTTCCAGTCTCCGCGATGACTATACAAGACAAGCGCTTATCGGAACTAATCTCGGCCCTGCAAAGTATGACTCATGTCTAATTATTTCGTGTTTTTAGTTGCAAACTTCCATTTGCGTCTTGAAAACGCTTACAAATGTTGCAAAGCAACAACACTGTGAGCGGGCGCACACTTGTCTGCATAAATCGCGCAGCCCGGCTGCGGGCTCGAGTAGTATTGCAGCCAAATAATAATGTCGGGACGGTAAGGGCCGCCCCGAGTCGGTAACGAAGGAGTTTGTTATGCAGCATACCCATGCGCTGGTGGGCGACGTTGGCGGTACCAATGCCCGGCTGGCCCTCTGCGAACTGGCGACGGGCGCCATTTCCCAGGCAAAAACCTATTCGGGGCTGGCCCATCCCAGCCTGGAGGCCGTGGTGCGCCTCTATCTCGAAGAGCACGATGCCACCGTGGGCGAGGCGTGCATCGCCATCGCCTGTCCCATCAATGGTGACTGGGTCGCCATGACCAACCACAGCTGGGAGTTCTCCATCCGCGAGATGCAGGCCAACCTCGGCCTGGCACGCCTGCAGGTGATCAACGATTTCACTGCCGTCTCCATGGCGGTGCCCGTGCTCGGCGAGAGCGATCGCATCCAGCTCGGGGGCGCGGCCCCAGTCGCCGGCAAGCCCATCGCCATCTATGGCGCAGGGACCGGCCTTGGCGTTGCCCACCTGGTGCAGGCCGGTGAGCAGTGGCTGAGCCTGCCGGGTGAGGGCGGTCACGTGGACTTCGCCGCCAACACGGAAGAGGAAGATGCGGTGCTGCAGGTGATGCGCGGCGAGCTGGGCCATGTGTCGGCGGAGCGTTTCCTCTCGGGCCCCGGGCTCGTCAATCTCTATCGCGGCCTGGTCAAATCCGATGGCCGCGAGCCCGAACCCTTTGCCCCCAAGGACATCACCGAGCGCGCGCTGGCGGGGGATTGCCTCGATTGCCGTCGCACCTTGAGCCTGTTCTGCGTGCTCATGGGCCGCTTTGCCGGCAACCTGGCCCTCAACATGGGCACCTTCGGCGGTGTCTACATCGCCGGTGGCATAGTGCCGCGCTTCCAGGAGTTCTTCATCGGATCGGGCTTTCGGGTCGCCTTCGAGGACAAGGGGCGCTTCAAGCCTTATCTCAAAGACATTCCGGTCTTCCTCATCACCCATGAAGGGCCGGGGCTGCTCGGGGCAGGGGCTTATCTGCGCCAGTCCCTCGGGATCCGTCTCTGAGCCTTGCCAGGGTGAACATGGTTCAGTCCCGATTCAGTGACCGGGGCGTAAAGTGAACCTACGTACTCAAGAGGACGGGGCTTCATAGGGAATTGAAACCGGTCTTCATCCGCTGGGTGCGCATTGTCACCTGACAAGCCTGAACTGTTTTACCGGCCCTCGCGGCCGGTTTTTTTATGCCTGTCGTTTCTGTGCGAGCATGGGGCTGAGGGGAGCGGCAGGTCAGCTTCTGATGGGGGTGCAAGCTCGTCAGCCTCGCTGCCATGTGCTTGGCCTGGTCGAAGCATAAGGAGTGAGGCGTGAGACAGTGAAAGCACCGGAATGGCAACGCCCGAATGCGGCAGGAGCCAGGTACTGGCTCCTGCGCTGTCAGGGGAGGGTTATGTGGAATCTCGCGCCGCCGAGCGGGGAGTCATCCACCCGGATCTCGCCGCCGTAGCTGTGCACGATTTCGGTCACCACGGCGAGGCCAATCCCCTGGCCGGGGGAGCTGTCAGCCCGCACGCCGCGCTGGAAGATCTGTTGCGATTTGCCGGGGGCGATGCCGGGGCCGTCGTCTTCCACCACGATGAGCAGGCCGCTCTCCCGGTGGCGGACATGAACCCGGATCTCGCTGATGGCGAACTTGCAGGCGTTGTCCAGCAGGTTGCCCATCAGCTCCATCAGATCGCCCTGCTCGCCGTGGAAGAAGACATCGTCGTCAAACTGGAAGCCGGTCTGCAGCTTCTTGTGGCGATAGACCTTGGCGAGGCTGGCCAGCAGCTTCTCTATAAGGGGAACCGGTTCGGTGCCCTTGCTCGCGAGGCGCTTTCGCCCGGTGACGGCGCGGCGTAACTGGTACTGGATGATCTGATCCATGGTGGTGATCTGTTCATTGATGTTGTCATGGATGTCGTGGCCGAGCTTGAGCTCCTGGGCGGTGATCTGGATGAGCGCCAGCCGGGTTTTCAGGCTGTGGGCGAGATCGTTGAGGGCGTGCTGGTAGCGCTGGGTCTGCTGGCGTTCGTTCTCCAGCAACTGGTTGACCGAGCTTGTCAGGGGAGTCAGTTCGCGCTCGTAGTCGTTTGACAGTGCCTCTCGCGTACCGGCGCGGATCTCGTCAATCTGGCGCGCCATGGTACGCAGGGAGGAGAGGCTCCAGAAACTGGTGAGCAGCAACAGAGCGCCCAGCAGACAGTAGGCGAGCAGCGCCTGGCGAATGCAGCGGTAGAGGTAATCGCGGGTCTGGGCCTGATAGCGCCGGGCGGAATCGACCATCACCACGTAGTAGGTGGTGGGGCCGGCGCCATGATTGCGCAGGAAACGCAGGCTGTAGATGAAGTAGCTCTCGCCGTTCTTGATGGTATGCAGCTTGAAGAAATAGTCCTGATCCAGTCCCCCCAGGTATCTCATCAGATCCCGGCAGATGGTCTCCTTGATGGAGACCACCTCCGGCATGTGGAGGCTGGACCAGCTCAGCTCCCCGTCGGCGCGGCAGATCAGGGTGTCGAGATTGGGGTCGATGGCATCCGGGGTGAGCTTGCCAAGATCCGTCATGGCATGGGGCTCCGGCTGCTTGGACGAGAACAGCTTGGAGAGGTTCTCCTGCATGCGGACACTGGCTTTCTGGGCCTGCTCCTCGGCATGGCCGAGGTAGAGGATGTAGACGGAGAAGGCCATGATGAGCGCGATGACCAGCATGGCACTCAGCATCAGCTTGAGGTGCAGGGAGCGGCGGATCAGGGTCAGGGGATGCATCATGGCAAGGCGCATCAGCTGCAGGCGAGGTTGAAGATGTAGCCCTGGCGGCGGATGGTGGAGATGGGCTGGATGCTCCCTTCCGGATCCAGTTTTTTGCGAAGCCGGCTCACCATCACCTCGATGGTGTTGGGATCCCCTTCACCATCCCCATAGAGCTGATCCAGCAACTGCTGTTTGGAGACCACCTGACGGGCATTTCGCATCAGGTATTCCAGGATCAGATATTCGAAACTGGTCAGCACAGTGACCTCGCCGGCGATGGTCAGCTCCTTGCGGGAGAGATCCAGCTCGTAGTCACCCGCCTTCACTCTGGGGGAGATGAAGCCGGCGCTGCGGCGTACCAGCGCATTGAGGCGGGCCAGCAGCTCGTCCTTCTGGAAGGGTTTGACCAGGTAGTCGTCCGCCCCGGCCTCCAGTCCTTCCACCTTGTCCTGCCAGTTGCCTCTGGCCGTCAGCACAATGATGGGAAAGGGGATCTGCTGCTCGCGCAGGCGGGTGATGAGCTGAAGGCCATCCATGTCAGGCAGGCCCAGATCGATGATGGCGACATCGGTGGGGTAGTCGGCAGCGTAGTGCAGCGCCACCTGGGCATTGTCCGTGCTGTAAACCTGGTTCTGGGCCTCGGTCAACAGGGTGGAGAGGTGGTGATTGAGCAGCTTGTCGTCTTCAACCAGTAGGATTTTCATAAGATGCATGATGATGAGGGTCCAGGCTGTCAATTAGAGGGTCAACAAGGGGGAGAGTCAATCCGGATCCTACCTGACCCCGCTGTATCGGGACTGAATCATCCCTGTCTTCTTTCCTCATGCATTTCCCATGATGCAACGCTGTGTCATCAGCCTCGTGTTCAGGCTCGCTATCCGTGCCTGCCGGTTTCTGGGTGTTGAGGGTCAGAGCCGGTGCAGGGGCTGGTCGCGACCATTCTTATCGCACAAGCGGCTTGCCGCTTTCAGCCTGCCGGTACACAGGGGCGGGGGGCCTTGCTGGCGTCAGGCCATCCCCGAGTGCCTGCACGCGCTTGAGGTATGAATTTAATTGTTTGAAATTAAACATGTTTACATGCCCTGGCCTGGATGCTGGAACAAAGCAGGGCAATCCCCGGCAACGGCTGAGTGGATTCACGGAGGGCAGTATCACATGAATGGTTTTTTTTGAATCCTGATTTCAATAGGCGCTTTCCTATTTTTTTGACTGTTCATCCTTGGGTTAAACAAGATAGAATCTGACCCCGAATCGGGTTTGGGGCGCAGATAGCCCAAGATGTGAGCAATACAGGCTGTGGACTGCCTGGGTGTGCAATGTAATGCGACAACATTGTTAAACATCAATCAAAACAAGAAGCTGGAGGATGTGATGGCCAACAGCACGGACAATCAGGTTAAAAGCAGCATATTGGGAGCTGTAACCCAAGGGCGGTAGCATAAGCCTTGTTCACCTTCTGGGCTGACAACGGCATAATCTGCGTTTCCATCAATGTTGTTTTTCCACGCTCCAGAAATAATGCGCCAACCTGCTGAAGTAAATGGATACTCTCGACTCCAGCCATTGCGCCATTACACATCATACGCTTGTTCATAATGAGATGTGACGGCATATGGTCGCCAACCATAGCCAGAAATCTCTTTTCCATTTAATCAGATTGCAATCGGGAACCTTTCAATGAAGATCCTCGTGACTGGTGGTGCCGGTTTTATCGGCTCTGCCGTTGTTCGTCATATCATCCGGTATACCCAAGATTCAGTGGTCAACCTCGATAAGTTGACCTATGCGGGCAACCTAGAATCCTTGGCGGCTGTCTCTGCTAGCGACCGCTATGCGTTTGAACAAGTTGACATCTGCAACCGCGCCGAATTGGATCGGGTGTTTGTTACCCATCAACCTGATGCCGTGATGCACTTGGCCGCCGAGAGTCACGTTGATCGCTCTATCACGGGCCCCGCCGACTTCATCGAGACCAATATCGTCGGCACCTATATGCTGCTGGAAGCGGCTCGCGCCTACTGGAACGGTCTGGACGAGGTACGCAAGGCGGCCTTCCGCTTCCACCATATCTCCACCGACGAGGTGTATGGTGACTTGCCCCATCCGGATGAAGTCGCCCCCGGTGTTGCACTGCCGCTCTTTACCGAAATCACCCCCTATGCCCCCAGCAGCCCCTATTCTGCCTCCAAGGCTTCCAGCGACCATCTGGTGCGCGCTTGGCGTCGGACTTACGGCCTGCCGACCATCGTTACCAACTGCTCCAACAACTACGGCCCGTTCCACTTCCCCGAGAAGCTGATCCCGCTGGTGATCCTCAATGCACTGGATGGCAAGCCGTTGCCGGTCTATGGCAAGGGCGATCAGATCCGCGACTGGCTCTATGTGGAAGACCATGCTCGTGCGCTCTACAGAGTAGTGACCACGGGCGTGGTAGGGGAGACCTACAACATCGGCGGTCATAACGAGAAGCAGAATCTGGAGGTGGTGCACACCATCTGCGATCTGCTGGACGAGATGGTACCTCTGTCTCCCTCGCACCTTGGGGGAGAGGGCCGGGGTGAGGGGAGAAGCTACCGCGATCAAATCACCTATGTGGCCGATCGTCCCGGTCACGATCGCCGCTATGCCATCGATGCCAGCAAGATGAGCGCCGAGCTCGCCTGGCAACCGCAAGAGACCTTTGAATCCGGTATCCGCAAGACAGTGCAGTGGTATCTGGATAACCAACAGTGGGTCAACAATGTCAAGAGCGGGTCCTATCAATCCTGGATCGAGCAAAACTACGGGGAGCGTGCCTGATGCATATTCTGCTGTTTGGCAAGAATGGTCAGGTTGGCTGGGAACTGCAGCGCTCGCTCGCTCCATTGGGCCGGGTCACTGCCGTCGATTTTGACTCGACCGACTACTGTGGCGACTTCAGCAATCCGGCTGGTGTGGCCGAAACGGTACGCTTGGTCAAACCTGATGTCATTGTGAACGCGGCAGCCCACACCGCAGTCGACAAGGCGGAGAGTGAACGGGAGTTTGCCGAGCTGCTCAACGCGACCAGCGTGGCCGCTATCGCCAAAGAAGCGGAGGCATTGGGAGCCTGGTTGGTGCACTACTCCACGGACTATGTGTTCGATGGCAGTGGTGAGCGCCCTTGGCTTGAAACCGATGCGACCGCCCCGCTCAACGTCTACGGTGAGACCAAGCTGGCGGGTGAGCAAGGGGCTGCGTTTTGTTCCCGTCATCTGATCTTCCGCACCAGCTGGGTCTACGCCGCCCGCGGCGCCAACTTTGCCAAGACCATGCTGCGCTTTGGCAAAGAGCGTAGCGAGATGTCAGTCATTAATGACCAGTTCGGCGCCCCGACCGGTGCCGAGTTGCTGGCCGATTGCACCGCCCATGCGATCCGCGTGGCGCAGAGCAAACCCGAGGTTGCCGGGCTGTATCATCTGATTGCCTCCGGCACCACCACCTGGTTTGACTACGCCCAGCTGGTGTTTGCCAAAGCCAGAGAGGCCGGGGTTGAACTAGCAGTCACGCAACTTAATGCTGTGCCGACCAGTGCCTTCCCGACCCCTGCCAAACGTCCTCACAACTCTCGTCTTGATACCACTAAATTCCAGCGCACCTTCGATCTGGTGCTGCCGAACTGGAAGGTCGGCGTGGAGCGGATGTTGACCGAGATCCTCGGCAAGTAAATCACTGGCCAAGGGATAAAGTTTAAAAAGTGTGGCCGCAAGCCACCCTTTTCTTTTGCAATTTAAACATAAGAAACAAGCATCATGACCAAACGTAAAGGCATTATTCTGGCCGGTGGCTCTGGCACTCGTCTCTATCCAGTCACCATGGCGGTGAGCAAGCAACTGCTGCCCATCTATGACAAGCCGATGATCTACTACCCGCTCAGCACCCTGATGCTGGCAGGTATTCGCGATATTTTGATCATCAGTACGCCTCAAGATATTCCCCGTTTTGAGCAATTGCTGGGTGATGGCAGCCAGTGGGGCCTGAATTTGCAATACAAGGTACAGCCAAGCCCGGACGGGTTGGCACAAGCCTTTATTCTGGGTGAAGAATTCATCGGGTCAGACCCCTGTGCGCTGATACTGGGTGACAACATCTTCTATGGCCATGATCTGCAGAAACAGCTTGAAGCAGCTGCAGCCAAAGGGAGCGGTGCTACCGTCTTTGCTTACCATGTGCATGACCCGGAACGTTATGGGGTGGTGGAGTTTGATAAAGAGGGCACCGCTATTTCTCTGGAAGAGAAGCCACTGGAGCCCAAGAGCAACTATGCGGTGACCGGTCTCTATTTCTATGACAACAGCGTGGTTGAGATTGCCAAGAGTCTGAAGCCATCGCCCCGTGGTGAGCTGGAAATCACTGATGTGAACCGTATCTACCTGGAACAAGGCAATTTATCGGTGGCGATGATGGGCCGTGGTTATGCCTGGCTTGATACCGGTACTCATGAAAGCATGATTGAAGCGAGCAACTTTATTCAGACCATCGAGACGCGTCAGGGGTTGAAGGTGGCCTGCCCAGAAGAGATCGCCTATCGCCAGAAATTTATCAATGCTGATCAAGTTCGTGAACTTGCTGTGCCGCTGGCAAAGAATGCGTATGGGCAATATTTGTTCAGAATGGTTGCCAAAGCCTGATGTGATATGGGGGAGGGAATATACTCCTCCCCATAAAAATTGAATTTCATGTGGATAGACAGATGAATGTAATCAAAACAGCAATTCCTGATGTACTGATATTTGAGCCAAAAGTATTTGGTGATGAGCGTGGTTTTTTCTTTGAGAGTTTTAACCACAAGTTGTTTGAAGAGGCAGTAGGATATCCGGTTACCTTTGTGCAGGATAATCACTCAAAGTCTTCAAAAGGGGTATTGCGTGGCTTGCACTATCAGTTGCCACCCCATGCCCAGGGCAAGCTGGTGCGTTGTGTGGCAGGTGAAGTATTCGATGTAGCGGTCGATATTCGCAAAAGCTCGCCTACCTTCGGTCAGTGGGTTGGCGTGCATTTGTCAGCAGAAAACAAACGCCAACTCTGGATCCCGGAAGGGTTTGCCCATGGGTTTGTGACCTTGAGTGAGACTGCGGAGTTTTTGTACAAGACCACGAATTATTATGCGGCCAATAGCGATCGCGGAATACTCTGGTCTGATGAATCTATTGGTATTGACTGGCAAGGAGTTTCAAATCCTATTTTGTCTGAAAAGGATAAAAGACAGCCATTGCTAAAGCAACTTGTTAATATTGAATGGTAAAATGGAAAAAGAAACTCGTGTAGTTATAAAAAATATAATCTATCTATTATCCACACGTGGGCTGACATACGTATTTCCATTATTAATACTTGGTCATCTAGTTAAAACATTAAATGCAGATGGCTTTGGTCATTATGCAATAATATTTTCGCTTACGACGTATGCACAAGCTATAGCAGATTATGGTTTTTCACTTACATCCAGTAGAGAGATTTCAAAGAATATAGAAAAAAAAGAAAAAGTTGCTGAAATATACTTGGAAACAACAACACTAAAACTCCTCATCACCTTGGCGATATATCCAATTTATTATTGTTTTTGTAAGCTGTACTTTAAAGATGAAAATATTTTTATTTCATCGCAATATGCGTATACATTAACCATCAGCGGTGCTTTTTTACCTATTTGGTTTTTTCAAGGTGTTGAGTATTTAAAAATACCCGCGATTATGAACCTTGTAGGGAAAGCAATCTCTCTTTGCCTAATATTTGTTTTTGTCAAAACGGAGAGTGACCTCACAGCATCCATATTGTCGCAATCTATACCTGCATTGTTAGTCGCTATTTATTGTAATTTTTTCATTTTTAATAAATACATATTCATCCCTATTAAGATTAAAAAAAGTAATTTATGGGAGTCTTTGAAAGATGGTTGGAGTATATTTGTTTCGTCAATGTCCTCTATCATTTTAACTAATAGTGCAGTACTGATTTTAGGTGTTTTTGCTACTACAGAAGTTGTTGGGATCTATGCGGCGGCAGAAAGACTAGCTAAGGCAATTACTTCTGTATTTTCTCCAATAACTCAAGCTATATATCCATATAACTGTAGGAGCTTTTCTCGGTCAAAAGCAGAGGGATTACGCTCTGTAAGGAAAACCGGGTGGCCTACAATAGCGTTAGCTTTTTTGTGTACAATATTAATACTTATTTGTTCAGGCTATTTAACGATTTTAATAAGTCTCAATAGCGACAGTGTTTTTATTCTCAAAATTTTTGCTTTTTGGCTGTTATTTGGGGTAATAAACAATGTTCTTGGTATTCAAATATTATGTGCATCATCAGAAAATAAAATATATGCAAGGTCATTTTTAATTAGCGCAACAGTATCATTACTTCTTATGTTCATACTTTGCCCTGTGATATATGGTGTTGGTGCGGCTTTATCAGTGACTATAGGTGAGTTTATTTTGACAATTTTGATGTTTCAGTATATCCGACGAAAGTATGTCGCATCATATAGTTAGATAGAATGAGGCAGATATAGGCGGTTAGATTTTATTATTAAATTAATGATTTGAGGTATTGTCTATGAATAAAAAGAAAATTTTAACAGTTTTTGGCACTCGACCAGAGGCTATAAAAATGGCACCGGTGGTGCGAGCACTGGCAATAGATGAGCGTTTTGAGGCTAAAGTTTGTGTGACAGCGCAGCATCGTGAAATGCTTGATCAAGTATTGTCGTTGTTTGAAATAATCCCCGATTATGACCTGGACTTGATGAAAGCAGGACAAACATTGAACGATATCACTGCCCGTATTTTGCTAGAGCTTCAACCGGTATTACAACAATTCAAGCCTGATATCGTATTGGTTCATGGCGATACCGCTACCACTTTTGCAGCCAGTTTGGCAGCCTATTACGAAAAAATTTCAGTTGGTCATGTTGAAGCCGGATTGCGTACGGATAATATATATTCACCTTGGCCAGAAGAAGGAAATCGGAAGTTAACAGGTTGCTTGGCCGCCTTACACTTCTCGCCAACAAACTCTTCAAAGAGTAATTTGCTTCAAGAAAATATTGACCCTTCTTCTATACATGTTGTGGGTAATACTGTAATTGATGCATTGTTATTGATTAGAAATAAAATAGATAAAGAGCCTTACCTTAGAGAACACCTCGATGAACAATTGTCATTCCTGTCTGAAAATAAAAAAATTGTGCTAATTACTGGTCATAGAAGAGAAAATTTTGGTATTGGCTTTGAGAATATCTGTTTAGCGATTCGAGATGCGGCAAATAATTTCCCTGATGTGTTGTTTGTATATCCTGTACATCTTAATCCACAAGTACAGAAGCCGGTAAAGACAATATTGAGTGGGATTGAAAATGTGTTGCTTATTGAACCACTAGATTATTTACCATTTGTATATTTAATGGGAAAGGCAAATGTCATTTTAACCGACTCGGGAGGTATTCAGGAAGAAGCACCATCCTTAGGGAAGCCGGTACTTGTAACTAGGGACACAACAGAAAGGCCTGAGGCTGTTGCAGCAGGTACCGTGAGGTTAGTTGGAACTGCTCAGAAGGCAATATATAGTGGCATTGAAGAATTGCTCACAAATGAAAATGAATATATAAAAATGTCTAGTGCATCTAACCCTTACGGGGATGGAAATTCATCAGAAAGGATATTGGATATACTGCATCAATGGCATTTGAATTGATAATTTTCCACACCTGTGGAATATGTCCACCATAAACAGGCACACTGCTGTACATTCTATTAATGTATTGATCGAGTAAGGTTATGATTGTCTTTATTGCTAACTATCCAGATGTGGACAATTTGCGTGATGGTATGATGCAGCGAATTGCTGCAATCGATACACTCGCGAATGATAAGTTGAGAGTGTATTTGGATATTTCTTTTAAGAGAAATATTCGACGTAAAAAAACAATAAATGGAAATTGTATAATTGAGCGCTTGAATTTCTTCATGCATTTCAATCAAATTAAAAAGTATTTATTAGATTCAGAATTAGTATATGTGCATTCACTATATAATATGTTAAAAGTTTTCTTTATATATGATTCAAAAAAAACAATTCTTGATATTCACGGAGTTGTTCCAGAAGAACTTGAATTGACAAATAGAAATAATATTGCAAAAATCTACTCCATTATGGAAAGGAAAGTTTTTAAAAATTGTAGCTTATTGATTCATGTGACGAACTCTATGCTAGAGTTCTACGAAAAAAAATATGGGGTAGAGTTAAAAAAACGCTCCTTGGTTTTGCCTATATTTGAATATAACCATATAGCAAGAAATACATCGAAATGGAATTCCGATACGATAACTGCTGTTTATGTTGGGGGAATGCAAAAATGGCAAAATATTGATTTAATGGTCGCTAGTGTCGCTCGATTAAATAAAGCCAGTAGTGGAGCGCATTGTATTAGGTTTGGTTTTTTCTTCCCCTTAAAGTTCATAAAATCTTTTTCGGAAATGTACAGAAATATTTGTGAAATGGATAACGTTACTATTGGATCGTTACCTAAAGATGAAATGCTTTCTCTTTTATCAAAAAGTCATGTCGGATTTGTTTTGAGAGATTCAATTATTGTTAATCAAGTTGCATGTCCAACTAAGCTTATAGAATATCTTGAATGTGGTGTTGTCCCAATCGTTAAAAGTCCAGATATTGGTGATTTTGATAAATTAGGGTACAAATATATTAATATAGATGAAATTAATCGCCTAAGTGAATTGAATATAAAGGCAATGGCTGAACATAACTTCGATGTTTTAGATAAGTATCATAAAAAATCTATTGAATCCAAAACAATATTGGAAAGCATTTTAATTGGAGTGAATGCATAGCCAATATTATATGTATATCCCAAGCATAACTTATTAAATAAGGGTATCTGAAAAAAAGGGGGTGTTCCACAATGAGTTAAATATCTTAAGTGGGTATTTAGTTAGTATTGAAATACCAAGTCCCTAGTGAGAAAAGTAATTATGTATGGAGATGGTATTCACCTGACTGTTGTCCACACAAGGGAGTGGTCACACGGCTTCAAACCGGATAACAAAACGGTACCCCTACCGTGTTATCTGGCGTCATCATATGACCACTAACGAGAAAGTAGCACGTCGTAAACTCAGCGAGCTAGAGCTCGCCAAAGAGCGCAATAACGCCAGCAAAGCCTGCAAGCTCATCGGCTACAGCCGCCAGCAGTTCTACGAGATCCGCCGTAACTATCAGACCTATGGGGCTGAGGGCTTGCTCGACAAATTGCCAGGCTGTAAAGGGGCAACCCCAACCGGGTCGCTCCCTAGATTGAGCTGGCCATCCTCGATTACTCACTGACCAAACCTACCCATGGCCCGCTTCGGGTGGTGCAGGAGCTTGCTTTGCAGGGTATCAAAGTGAGTGCCGGCGGCGTGCGTGGCGTGTGGCAACGTCATGACTTGCTCTTCAAACACGACAGCTTGCTACGTCTCGAGAAGACCCATCGGGAGCAGACGATTGAGTTCAATGACGAGCTAATTCGCCTGCTCGAGAGCTTCAGCCCCGAGTTTCGCGAACGCCAGATTGAGGTTCACTACACCGGGGAACTGGTGGCGGTCGATACCTTCTTCGTCGGTGCACTCAAGGGGGGTTGGCAAAGGTCTATGTGCAAACCGTGCTGGACTGCTACAGCGGCCTTTGGGGGGGCTCTACACCAGCAAGCTGCAGGTGACCTCGGTTCATGTGCTCAATGACACGGTACTGCCGTTCTTCGAAGCTTACTAGGCACGCATCCTGTCGGACGACGGGCGCGAGTTCTGCGGGCGCCCTGACCACCATCCCTACGAGCTGTTCCTGCAACTGGAGGGGATTGAACACCGGACAACCAAAGTGCGCAGGCCGCAGATCAACGGCTTTATCTTTTTATCGAGCTGCTGTACCGGACACTGCTGGATGAACACTTCCGTATCAAGGGGAGGACAACCTGGTATGGGTCGGTGAAGCAGATGCTGACAGACCTGGACAGCTATCTGGAACACGACAACACCCAACGGTCACATCAAGGCAGGATGATGGAAGGACAAACTCCCTACAGCATGTTCAAGAAGGGTCTGAAATTGATACCGAAGGAAGTGCGCACTAAAGTAGCGTAAACAAGACACCAGTTTGAGGCTAGTGTCAGGTGATAACAAGATCTGTACAGTAATTACAAATACATTAGTTGGTAAATATAATGTTGTATATAATAATGTGGTGTTCTTCTTTTTTACTCACAGTATGCATGCCATTTAAAACACTAAGGATTTATAGCATTATTGTATTTTCATTAGTATATTGGTTTTTGATTTCATTTCGTTCTCCAAATGTAGATGTGGATTATGCTCAGTATATCTCATATATACAAGACGCGGTATATTATGGTCTTACAACTCGTGGAGGCTTTGTTTTTGAATGGATGGCTAAAACGCTTTATTTTTTTAAATTACCACTTACATTGATATTTTCAATATATGCTTTTTCTGTTATATTAAAATCAGCTCTTTTTTTAAAGTTTTCACATTATAGTCATTCCATATTTATCGGTTATGTCGGATTTTTTATTTATCTGCATGATTTTACGCAAATCAGAGCTGGTTTGGCAATTGCCATATCATACTGGGCAATATATCTTAAGTATGGTTCGCCTACAAATAATAATAATTTATGGATTTTAGTGGCATTGCTAGGTGCTCTGATTCATCCATCGCTAATATCTATTCCATTATTTATTATGGTTGGTAATTATATCTCCTTAAGATTTTTATTTTTTACATTGATTGTTGCTATTTTCCTTGCGGCATCGAATACCATGCAATCTACCATTGATGTAGCAGTGGTTTTAATTGGTAATAAAGATTTAAATATTTACTATGAACTATCTAAGTTACAAACAATAAAACCGTTTGGTCTATTTCCTATACTTACACTATCAATAACTTTTTTGATGTACTTTTACCTACCTAAATATTTTGAACATGACCGACAGACCATTTTTTTTATTAAAATGCTGATTTTATCGCAAATCATATGGTTTAGTTTATATCCAATACCTGTATTTGCGGGACGCTTTAGTCAAATATTCCTCTATTCCATAGTATTTACATTGCCTTTATTATCTAAGTTGTTTTTGAAAAATTATTCGATACTTCCATCTATTTATAGTCTTGGTGGTTTTATTGCATTTAACAGTGTAGGTGGATTAATGCATGAGTTTAGCTTTGATTTTTAGAGTGAATATATATGGATATTAAAATATTAGTTGTAATATACAACACAAAACTAAGTGATAGTGCAACTTTACTATCTTTAGCAAATCAAGAAATAACGCATAATATAAATATATCCTTGGCTATATATGATAATTCTGCTAGCTCCAACTTTGAGAAAGAATTTATTAAGAAGTTAACTCAACGTTTTGATTTAGTTTATAAACATACGCCACAAAACTTATCTCTACGAGAGATTTATAATGGCGAAATAAAAGAAATGGATAGTGATGATATTTTGGTGGTTTTAGATGACGACACATCGTTACCGGATAATTACTTAGATATGGTCGCGCAGTCAATAATAGAAAATCCATCTATTTCTCTTTTTGTTCCTAAAATATTTGTGCATGGCTCATTATATAGTCCCCATAAAAGTTTTGTATTCTTAAATAGAAAAATAAAAAAAATAACGAACGGGGCTATTTATACAAAAAATATGTCCGCAATAAATAGTGGTATGGTTATTAGAGGTGCTTTTTTTAAGTCTTCAGGTTTTTTATACCCTAACTTTGTTGATTTTTATGGTACTGATAAAGTTTTTTTTGATGCATACGCATCGTATCAACGTTATTTCTATGTCATGAATATATGTGTAGATCATGATGTTAGTAATCATCCTTCTAACAGAGATATAAATAACTATGCAAGCGTTGTTAATAAGGTTAATGTTTTTTGGTTAAAATATCTTGATAAAAAACGGTTGCTATTAAACGCATACAAATTATTTATGCTTTTTTATGCACTAAAGCTTTCATTGAAAAACAAGAAAATTATTTTTTTAAAAAATGCTTTCAATTTAGGATTCAAATAATGAAAGACAATCAGTTTAGAATCTATCCATTTTATTTTCCTCAGTTTTACCCAACACCTGAGAATGATGAATGGTGGGGGGATGGATTCACGGATTGGGAGCTCGTAAAAGTAGCGCAGGCAATAAGTAATGATCAGCTTCAACCACGAATCCCTGTTAATGGTTTTTATGATCAGTCTTCTCCTGACGTTATCAAATCGCAAGCTTCGTTGGCAAAAGAATATGGAATATCCGGGTTCAATTTTTACCATTATTGGTTTGATGGGAAAGTTCTTTTAGACGCCCCAATCAATAATTTGTACATGGATAAAAGTATTGATATTGAATATTTTATGACTTGGGCCAATGAAACATGGACAAGGCAGTGGATTGGACAACCAAATGATATCCTTATTAAGCAAGAACATAGACCAGATGAAAATTTATGGTGTAATCACTATGAATATTTACGGAAGTTTTTCCTTGACCAAAGATATGTGAAAATCAATAATAAACCAATTTTTTGTATATACAGAGCCGAGTTGATCAAAAATTTGGCCGAGTGGATCGATTATATAAATGAGAAGGCAAAAGATGATGGGTTTTCTGGTATCCATCTTGTCGCACTTCGTGCTTATGAGATTGCAGATGCTAATAGCATATATGAAAAGTTTGAGATGATCGTAAATTTCCAGCCGCGATTCTCTATTAATAGTAGCCTTAAAAAATCATCTGCTTACATAAAGTATATAGAAAAAATTCTTCGAAGATTTCCTGAGCGTATTCAGTTGAAATTAGCAGGTATATATAGCAAAAAGACATACAAGCAGTATAAATATGAAGATTACATCCATGCTATGGAGCGTGACGCAGTCTCTTTCGGTGAGAAGCCTGTTTATCCTGTAGTTTTCCCTGATTGGGATAATGCTCCGCGTTATAAAGAAAGGGCAACATTTTTTTCAGGGGTTTCTCCTGCATCATTTAAAAAATCATTAATAGTGGCTAAACAAAAAATCTCAACGCATGAGCATAAATTTGTTTTTATAAATGCATGGAATGAGTGGTCTGAGAGTGCCTATTTAGAGCCAGATAATAAAAATGGCTATCAGGCTTTAGAGATTATTCGTGATGTTTTTATAAAAAATGAAAGAAACTGACAATGAAAAAAGCAGTAGTTTTCTTAGCAGCTTACAATGGTGAGCAATGGATAGAAGAGCAGATAAATAGTATATTGAACCAGAATGATATTTCTGTAGATATTTATATAAGCATTGATAAATCTACCGATAGAACTTTAGATATTTGTGAAAAGTGTTTGTCAGAAAATAAAAATATAAAGTTATTACCTTATGGTGAGTCTTTTGGTGGTGCTGGAAAAAATTTTTATCGATTAATAATGGATGTAGATTTTTCAAGTTTTGATTACATAGCCTTTAGCGATCAAGATGATATCTGGTATCAAGATAAATTATTTAACGCCATTGAAAAATTACAGCATTATGATTGCTACTCTTCAAATGTCACTGCATTTTGGGAGGATGGCAGAGAGGTTTTGATTGATAAGGCACAACCTCAACAGCCTTGGGATTATTTGTTTGAGGCTGCGGGGCCAGGATGTACCTATGTCTTCAAGCGAGAGATAGGTCTTGCTTTCCAGGCATGGTTAAGAGAAAACCATGCTGTAATAGAACGTAAAGTGTCTTTACATGATTGGTTACTATACGCTTTTGCCCGGCGGTACGGTTATAATTGGTATATAGACGTAAAACCTAGTATGCGATACCGTCAGCACAAAAATAATCAAGTTGGCACAAATAACAATCTTGCGGCAGCTAGGAAAAGACTGCGTTTAATAAAGAACAAGTGGTATAGAAATCAAGTTTTTAGCATCGTTACCTTATTAAATTTGAAAGAGGTCCCGATTGTGAAAAAAGGTTTAATGAATGGCTATCTCGGAAATATTTATCTTTTGATGCATGTTAATAAGTTAAGGCGTAGGGCGAGAGACCGGTTAGCATTGGCCTTTTTCTTATTGTTCAATTTGTTCTGATTCGTAATTGGTAACTATTCACCCACATCCTATTAAAACTTATTTTTTATGATGGTTCATCATCTGTTTAGATGAGGTTTTAGGTAGAAAAGAAGTCTGGAAAGGGGCATGCCAAGAGTATTGCATCATACAGATTAGTAATGATGCTTATATTTTTTCATTTAATGATTTAGAGTCTTTGATTCATTTGTTTGGAGTGATGGGAAAATTACGATCATAATTTTTTCATATTTTTATGGAGCTGAGAATGGAGTATATTTTATTCTTTTTTTTCTCTTTCGCTATTCTTTTCTTCTTTAGGAAATTGGCAAAGAAAATAAATCTAGTTGACCGTCCTAATGAGCGTAAATTACATCAAGGTTTGGTTCCCTTAGTAGGGGGGATTTCTATCTATTTTACACTGATGCTGGCGCTATGGCTTAAACCAGAGTTACTTATTAATTCGGATATCTATGTGCTGTGTGCCTCCGTCTTGGTAATGATGGGGGCCATCGATGATAAATATGATGTTGATTATCGTGTCAGGTTAGTGGTGCAGATCCTGATCTCTTGCGCGATGCTCTTTGCGGCAGGGCTCTCTTTAAAAAGTCTGGGTCATATTTTCTTTAGCTATGAAGTCAATTTGGGGCCGCTTGGCTATATCGTGACCATCTTTGCCGTGCTTGGTGCTATTAACGCCTTTAATATGGTGGACGGTATCGATGGATTATTGGGTGGGCTAACCATGGTGACCTTCGGTGCGCTCTCTTATATCCACTATGCTGATGGGCAACTCCCTTTGGCTCGTTTTTGTTTGCTGATGATGATCGTGGTGGTGCCCTATATCTGCTTGAATCTGGGTTTTCCCTTTGGCGGGCGCAAAAAGGTCTTTATGGGGGATGCAGGCAGCATGCTGATCGGTTTTACCGTGATCTGGGTATTGTTGCAGGGCACTCAGGGGCCAAGAGCACAGATGAACCCGGTCACCGCGCTCTGGTTAATTGCCATTCCGCTGATGGATATGACCTGCATCATGGTGCGGCGTATTCGCAAAGGTGTCTCGCCATTCAAGCCGGACCGCGAACATTTGCATCATATCTGCCTGCGGGCTGGACTCTCATCTCATCAAGCCTTGGTGGTGATTTGCGGTATTGCGACCCTACTGGCCGTTGCGGGTATTGTCCTAGAATATAGCGGCGTGCCGGAGTGGGTTAGCTTGTTGTTATTCGCTCTAGTATCTTGTCTCTATTACCAGTTACTCAACAATATCTGGCGTATTCTCGCCAGAATTAAACCAAAAACTGCCAGTTAGCCTAATTAAATTGGGTCTCTCCCGCACTGGCTTTTGCTTGGCCGCTTATGAAAAATATACCCTTGATCCTGTTTGACAAGGTTCGTCAGGCCCCTTTTATTCACTCTCCAAACTGATTAGGAAATGACCGCTGTTATGACCAACAAAGAGATAACCCCCAACTCTGACGCTCAATTGCCACTGGGCTGGCAAGCCGCTGCTGATGAAATCGACTTGCGTGAATTGGTGCTGGTGTTGTGGCGCCAGAAATTGTTGATCCTGATCGTCACCGCGCTGTTTGCCTCAGCGGGGATAGGTTATGCCTTGTTTGCACCCCAGCAGTGGTCCGCAAAGGCGGTGGTTGCCGAGCCCAAGCAAGAAGATACGCTAGTGCTGCAAAATGCCGCCGTACGGGCAGCATTGGTGGGGTTAAAAGGAGTGCCAACTGGGGAGCAGGCCTATAAGGCATTCATCATGGAATTCAATGCCTATGAAAATCGTCGTGATTTCCTTGAGAAGAGCGCGCAATTCAAGCAGGCGATCAATGAGCTGCAACTCGATGATAAGGCTCAGCGGCGCTGGGTGCGGGAGTGGGCCAAGTTGGTGGCCGCGACGCCGGTGGATAAGAAGGGGGAAACGCCTGGTATCGAGTTGACCTTTGCTGCGGATACCGCAATGGGCTCGCTGGCGCAATTGCGTGGCTATATCGACTACATCGTCGAGCTGCAACGCCAAGAACTCAAACGGCAGTTGGATCTTGAGAAGATCACCCTGATTGAAACGCTCCAACTCCAACAGCGCTTGGTGAGTGAGGATGCCCGCCGAGTACTGAAGCAAGAGATGGATCAGACCATGTTGTCGCTGCAAATTGCCAAGGCTGCTGCAGTGTCGCACCCCTTGGAAAATTATAGTGCCGAGGCTCGTTTCCCGATTGCCTTGGGTGATAAGGGGCTAGAAGAGAAGTTGAAGTTGCTCGGAACCATTGAGCTGGCCGTTTATGAACCCAAGCTGAGTGAATTGCAACAGCAGATTTCCCGTTTGAAGGGGATCGATCTCGAGGCTGTGCAATTTACCCCCTTCACCTATCTCGATACTCCTGATGAGCCCCTGAGCCGCGACAAACCCAAACGCCCGTTGATCGTGGTGCTGGCCACCCTGCTCGGCGGTATGCTGGGGGTGGGGATTGTGCTGGTGCGTCATGCGTTTCGCAGGCCGGAACAGGTATAGTGTTTATCTATGAGCGAAGGGGGCATCAGCCCCCTTTTTGTTTTTTGGGCGCAGCACATGGGAGTTGCCTGTATGGATGAAAGGGGCCGCAAAAAATGATGACAACGACGAGGGGCATGGTGATCGTCAGCATCCTTTACTGGCTGCTGGGCATGCATTTCTTTATGCACAATCCGGGGGGGGCCGGGCTCTATCTGCCCTTCAACGCCTGGGGCTGGATCTTCGCCAGCCTGGTCATCGCCCTCGGCCTGTGGCAGGTGACGCTGCGCCAGCAGTTGGTGACGTCCCCCCTGCTGGTGGGGCTCTGGCTGGGCGCCCTGCTGCTATGGCTGCCCATGGCCTATCCCGGCTTCGAGCTCCAGGATTACGCCATTCCCCGGCTGCTGGGGCTGTTTGCCGGTCTGCTGTTCCTCGCCAGCCTCTACCAGTGGCGGCTGGATCGCGGCGCGCGCGACCGGCTGCTCTATCTGCTGCTGGGTGCCGTCGCCATAGAGGCGCTGCTCGGCCTGGTGCAGTACTACCTGCTGGTGCCGGGCAACTGGATAGGCTATGACACCAAGGTCAACCGCCCCTACGGCATCTTCCAGCAACCCAACGTGATGGCGAGCTTTATGGCGACCGGGCTGGCGCTGGCCATCTGGCTGGAACTGCGAAAGGAGGGTAATCCCTGGCTCCAGGGGCTGTGCTATGGGGTGATAGTGTCCACCAGCTTGCTGCTGGTGGTATTGCAATCTCGGGTAGGGCAACTGGGCGGGCTGCTGGCTCTGATCCTGCTTGTGCCGCAGCTCTATCGTCAGCGCCAGCTGGGCCGGATGCTGGGATTGGCCGGACTCGGCATCGCCCTGGGCTTGCTGTCCCTCTATGGGTTGGCGGGAGCCAAGCGGGGGCTCGAAATCTACCAGTCCGGCGGCATGCGCTCCATCTATTGGCCCTATGCAGCGAAGCTGATTGCCGAGGCTCCCTGGACCGGCTGGGGCTACGGCAGTTTCGAGT
This sequence comes from Aeromonas sp. R5-1, assembly GCF_040908265.1. Lineage (NCBI taxonomy): Bacteria > Pseudomonadati > Pseudomonadota > Gammaproteobacteria > Aeromonadales > Aeromonadaceae > Aeromonas > Aeromonas sp. R5-1. The sequence continues at coordinate 17,836 of NZ_JBFODJ010000107.1, read as the reverse complement.
CCGTCTTCCTGCAGCACTATATGGCCGACAAGGCGCAACATCCCGCCATGGTGCAGATCGAATACAACCTCGATCACCCCCACAACGAGTTCCTCTACTGGGCGGTGGAGGGGGGCATCGCCCCCATGCTCGGCATGGTGCTGATGGGGGGGGCGCTGCTGTGGCGTCTGAGCCGGGCGGGCTGGGTCAAGGGCGCCGCCTTGCTCGCGCTGGTGACCCCCATCTTGCTGCACACCCAGACCGAGTACCCCTTTTACCACGCCATCGCCCTGTGGTGGGCGCTGCTGCTGCTCCTGTATGCGATGGATGCAGAGGTGGAGGAGGGGGCCGAGGCCAGCTGGCGGGAGTATACCTACCGCCCCTGGCTGCTGCTGCGTTTCGCGGCCATCGCCATTCCCCTCATCGTGGTGCCCTTTATGCTGACGGCCATCCACACCGCCTGGGTGGTCACCCAGTACGAGCGCGGCGGTTACAAGCAGCCCGCCCTGCTGCTGGACATCGTCAACCCCATGGCCTGGCTGACCCGGGTGGAGTTCGACGTGAACGCGGTGCGCCTCATGGTCGGTCTGCAGGCCAACAACCAGGCGGAGCTTGAAGCCTACCTTGACTGGGGGCAGGCCTTCGTGCGCCATACCCCGAGGGCCAACATCTACGCCAACATGGTGATCGCCCTCAATGCCCTGGGGCGCACGGCGGAGGCGGACAACCTGCGGGCAAGCGCCCTGATGCTTTATCCGGGTGAGCCTTTGCTCACCGTGTCGGCCGCAAGAAAGGTGGCCGCGACCCTGGAGCGCAAGCCCTCTTCATGAGGGGCGTCTCAACCTGTCTACCATCACGGCCGCCTTTGCGGCCGTGATGGTTTTTGTGCCCGCCTCGTTGAAGGGGGAGGGGGCTGGTTGCCAAAGAGGTTCCCGGCCATCCGTTCACCTCGCCCGCGCACCGCGGCCGTTTTGCTGTACAAGGTTGCAGCAAGGGTTTCATCGGCTCGCAAAAATGGGGTTATCTGCTGGACGGCGCAAGCGCCTTGGCTAAGATAACCGTCTTAACGTCTTGTTTGGCAAGGGAGTATGACATGGAGATAGTACTAGGCCCATTAGAGGCCCGCGTGATCGGCTGCCTGATTGAGAAAGAGATCTGCACGCCGGATCAGTACCCTCTCTCGCTCAATGCACTGGTCAATGCCTGCAACCAGAAGAGCAACCGGGAACCCGTGCTGGAGCTCGCCGAGCTGGATATTCGCGCCGTGATCGACGAGCTGATCCGCCGCCGTCTGGTGGTCAATACCGCCGGTTTCAACGCCAGGGTGCCCCGCTATCAGCATCGTTTCTGCAATACCGAGTTCGGTGAGCTGAAGTTCTCGGCCCAGGAGCTCGGCATTATCTGCGAACTCTTGCTGCGTGGCCCGCAGACCCCGGGTGAGCTGCGTTCGCGCACCAACCGGCTGTGCAGCTTTGACGATGTGACCGAAGTGGATGCGGTGCTGGCCACCCTCATCGAGCGGGGGCCCTATGTGGTCAAGCTGCCCCGTGAGCCGGGCAAGCGGGAATCCCGCTACGCGCACCTGTTCAGTGGCGAGGTGGATCTGCAGGCGCTGGCCGACGCGGCGCCCGCTGGCAACCTTGTGTCACCGGCGGCAGACAGACTGGCAGCGCTCGAGGAAGAGGTCGAGCACCTCAAGGGGCAGTTGCAGGGGCTGGAAGCCCGTCTGGCCCGGCTGGAAGGCTGAGCCAACAATCTGTTTCCAGAAGGCGCTGCGGCGCCTTTTTTGATGACCGCGCCCCTCCTGCGGCCCGTTGCCCGGTGGCAGGGGCGAGTGCCCTGTCAGCCCTGTCGCTCGCGTACCCATCAAAGGCGCCAGCTTTTTTGCACTATTTCGCGCTTAAGGGTCGAGCCGCCGCCGCTTTCCCGTTAAAATTCCGCCTTTGCACTTGCCCGTGAGTTCTGATGTCAGCCTTCACCCTCTCTTCAGATTGCCATGCCCTGCTGTGCGAGCTGCATTTGCAGCGCGCCGCCAGCACTCGTTACCTGCAAGACACCCTCTATGCCCCGGGCGCACCCGGGCGTGCGCTGCTCGACACCCTCGAACAGTTGCAGCAGTGGGGGCTTGTCCGTCAACGAACGGAGCAGCAGTGGAGTCTGACGGCAGAGGGAACCCTGACCCTGATCCTGGCGGTGCGTGCGGGGGAGTGCCCCATGCCGCAGTGGTCCCGCATCCCCTCGGTCACGGGCCTGGAGCGGGCACAGGAGGTGGTGCGCGAGCTCTGTCTGGGGGAGGCGGGGCAGATCCCGGCCTATTACCAGAGTGCCGAACTCCTGAGCCTCCTGGATCTCGCCGATGCTCACCGCCTGCTGGCAGGCTCCAGCCCCGCCTGGCAGGCCCTGCTGCTCGAGCACTTCGCCCTGCAGGCCCTGCTTGATGCTGAGCCTGACGAGGGCTGGCCGCTGGCAACGCTGGTCGCCTCCTGCTCCCCGGCGCTCTCTGGCCAGATCCAGGCTCGCGCCCAAGAATGGGAGTGGCTCTGCGGCCCCTTTGGCGGCGAGGTAACCACTCACTGGCCTGCACTGCAACAACTGGTGCAGCAGGGGGATGAGCAACCCCTGGCCGAGCGGCTGCTGGGCGCGCTTGGCCAGTGGCAGGGGCAAGAGGCGTCGCCCTGGCCCCGGATGTTCAGCGCCCTGCTCTGGCTCGGCTGGTTGCAACAGGCAGATCCGGTGCAGGGGAGCGAGCAGCGCAAGAAGTGGCAGCGCAGTCTGGGCAATCACTCCCCCCTGCTGGCCGATCTGCTGGGGCAGTGGGCCGGTGATCGCCACGGCCAGGCGGTCGGCCTGTTCGATACCCTGCAACTGCCGCTGGAGGAGCTCCACTGGGGTTACCTCTGGCTCGATCTCTGCGCCCTGGCGCGCCATGGCGAGCAGAGCCCCCAGGTGACCATCTTGCACAAGTGGGACCTCTCTCACGTGCTGGACGCCGAGCCCCGGCATCGCCTGATGGTCTTCTGCCAGGATCTGCTGCGACTCCTGCTTGGCCGGGAGGCCGCCCATTGGCCCCTGCGCGCGTTGCGTCCTGCTCAAGGAGAGGAAGAGGATGCCACCGAGGGGGAAGGCAAGGCCCCCGCCTCGGCAAGCTGGCTCAACTGGCTGCAGGGATTGGGACGCTCGAGTGGGGTGCGCAAGCCTCGGGAGCGGCTGGTCTGGCTGCTCCACGCGGAGGGGCCAGAGCTTGAGTGCAAGATCCAGAAGCAGAGTACCAAGGGGGAGTGGACCGCCGGGCGAAGGGTCGATCCTGCCCTGCTTTCCACCCAGTACGCCAGCCTGCTGGATGAGGCGGACTGGGCACTGGTGCGTACCCTGCCGCGCAACATGGACAAGCTGCCCCGAGATGCCTGGGTGCCCCTGGCAAACCATCCTCGGCTCTTCAATGCCAAGGGGCAGAAGCTGCAACTGGCCATCAGTGCCCCTCTGCTGCAACTGGTACAGAGCGGGAAGGGCATGAGTGCCAGACTAAACCCTGCTCCCGCCGCCCGTGGTGCGCACATCGTCCCTCTTGCTCAGGATTTGTGGCAGCTTATTCTGACACCGCAGGCGCTGCTGGACAGACTACCGGCCCTGGAGGCCATTCCGGCATTGCCGCCGGCCGGGCTCGAGGAGCTGCAACGCACGCTGGATGCGATCCCCGATCTCCCCTGGCACAGCCAGGTGGCGGGCCTCAGGGGCAATGCCGAGCTGGCCCCCTGGCCCGGCGTTCCCTCCGTCCTGCTCGACTGGCAGGAGGGGCAGCTCGTGGTCCAGTTGGTGACCCGGGAGGGGGACCTGCCTCCCTTGCCTCTGGGCAAGGGGGAGGCCATCGTGCGCCAGGGTATCCGGGAGTATCACTACTGGCAGCGGGATCTGGCTGCCGAGAAGGACGATGCCCAGCGCCTTCGCAACCAGTTGCCCATCGGCCTGCCCGGCAACGAGTGGAAGCTGGACGGGGAGCAGGCGCTCACCCTGGTCAACGCCCTGCCCGAGCTGGTGGACGCCGGTGTGGTAGTGCACTGGCACCAGGACAGCGCCCGCCTCAAGAGCCTTGATGAGGCGGCTCTGAGCCTGCGCATCGAGCGGCGTCAGGACTGGTTCCAGGTGGAGGGGGCGCTCTCGCTGGACGAGCACCAGATCCTCGATCTTCGCCTCATCCTGCGCCAGCTGACACCGGGCCAGCGTACGGTGCAGCTCGACGAGAAGACCAGCCTGATGCTGAGCGACAAGCTGGTGGAACGCCTCACCGTGCTCGGCGCCATGCTGGACAACGAGCAGCGCATCAACAACAAGCTGGCCTATCCACTGGCCCGCCTGCTCTCCGTCATCACCACCGAGGGGGATGCCGCCTGGCAGAACCTTCAGCAGGAGTGGCAGCAGGAGGTGAGCTGTCCCCCCGAGCTGCTGACGGCGCTGCGGGACTATCAGAAGGAGGGGGTACGCTGGATGGCGACCCTGGCCCATCACGGCTTTGGCGCCTGTCTGGCCGATGACATGGGTCTGGGCAAGACCTTGCAGGCCCTCATCGTGCTGCGCATGCGCCAGCACCTGGGCCCGGCGCTGGTGGTGGTGCCCAAGTCAGTGGTCACCAACTGGCAGGAGGAGGTGGCCCGCTTTGCCCCCGAGCTCGAGGTGGTGGTGTTCGACCATCCCGCCGAGCGGGAGACCCTGATCCAGGGGGCCAGGGCCGGACAGATCGTCCTGGTCAACTACGGCATGCTCGGCAGTCTCTCCCAGGCGCTCAAGTCCCGCCGCTGGTCGAGCATGGTGCTGGACGAGGCACAGCAGATCAAGAATGCCGGTACCCAGCGCGCCAAGCTGCTGTTCCAGCTCGACGGGGATTTTCGCCTCGCCCTCTCCGGCACCCCCATCGAGAATCATCTGGGGGAGCTGTGGAGCCTGTTCAGCTTCATCAACCCCGGCCTGCTGGGGAGCCTCGGGGAGTTCAAGCGCCGCTTTGGCAAGGCGGTCAAGGATCCCCAGCACATGGCGATGCTGCGGGCGGTGATCAGCCCCTTCATCCTGCGCCGCCTCAAGCAACAGGTGCTGACGGAGCTGCCGGACAAGACCGAGATCATCCATCACATCAGCCTCTCCCCCGAGGAGCGTCAGCTCTACGAGGCGACCCGGCGCGAGGTGGTGCAGCAGGTGCAAAGTGCCGATGGCCGTGCCCTGATGCATGTGCTGAGCGGCCTGACCCGGCTGCGCCGACTCTGCTGCTCCCCCCAGCTGGTGATGCCGGAGTGGTCCCAGACCAGCAGCAAGCTGGACGAGGCGATGGCGCTGCTGGACGAAGCCATCGATGGTGGCCACCGGGTGCTGGTGTTCAGCCAGTTTGTCGATCTGCTGAGCCTGCTGCGCAGCCGTATCGAACAGCGGCAGTGGGACTACTGCTATCTGGATGGGGGCTGCTCGGCCAAGTCCCGTCAGGAGTCCATCCTGCGTTTTCGCCACGAAGCGGTGCCGCTCTTCCTCATCAGCCTCAAGGCGGGGGGCACGGGCCTCAACCTGACCCAGGCCGACACCGTGCTGCACCTCGATCCCTGGTGGAACCCGGCGGTGGAGGATCAGGCGAGCGATCGGGCACACCGCATGGGCCAGACCCAGCCGGTGACCGTCTATCGCCTGGTGTGCGAGCAGACGGTGGAGGAGAAGATAGTGGCGCTGCACGACGAGAAGCGGGCACTGGCCGACGGCCTCCTGAGCGGCCAGTCCGAGGTGAAGGGGCTGGATGTGGAGAGCCTGCGGGCACTGCTGATGAGCTGACGGCGGGCTGTCGCTCGATGTGACAAGGGGAGCATCCGTGATGCTCCCCTTGTCGTTTGTGGCGGTGCCGAGCCTGCGCTACTCCTGATAGAGGTAGAGGTGCAGCCGCTCTATGATGGGGTCACCGCCAATCTTGCGATCCCGACGTGCCTGGCGCAGCTTGGGCGGGTAGTGGCCCAGATGGGTGACGGCCGGCTGGGTATCGGAGCAGAGCAGCAGGGGGAGGCTCGCCTTGATCTGCTGCTTGCGGGGCTCCCTGTCCTGCCAGAGCAGGTTGATCATGGGGTGGGTCTTGACCGGCCTGCGGATCCGCAGGGCGGCATCCGCCGGCAGGCGGCGAATGTCGTATACCTCCTGATCCACCATCTTGCTCCACTCTTCGTTGTCAAAGAGCGCCGGTACATATCGGCGGCTGCGCTCCAGCATCTCCAGTATCTGCTCTCGGCTGAGGCGGCTGATGCTCTGCTTGTCGGCCCAGGTGAAGCCCAGCGAATGGAGATCCCCCTGAAGCCAGGTCAGCTTGCGATAGACCTGCAGGGTGATGACGCCGGGCAGGGCGCCGTGCACCAGCTCGAACTTCTCGTCCCGCCCGCCCGCCGCCTGCACCATGGCCTTGAAGGCGAGCTTGTGCGCGTTGATCTCCTCGATGACGGGTGCCAGCTCCCTGGCGCAGGCGGCAGGAAAGCGCAGCCAGCCGGGCAGACGGTGGGTCGCCTTGGTGGAGCAGCCGGGGCGGGCGCTGTGGTCCTGAAAGGCGGCGAGGGTGGCGGCCAGGGCCGCCTCGCCCGAGAGATAGCCCACCTCGATGGCCTCGATGGGCTCATGCTCTTCCCCCTGGGCCACGGCCGGGAGGGGATAGACATGAGCCTCCAGCAGGTCGAGCTGGCCCAGTTGCCGGGCAAGGCGTGCCAGCGACGCCTCCAGCAGGGCCATCTGTTGACGCAGGGCGGCGGTGGGGGTAAAGGTGTCCATCGGCAGATCCTGTGTGTGTGCCGCTCCCCTGTTCAGCATGGTATCGGGACAACGTGGGAAGGCAGCATGATAAACCACTGTATAAATAACCATACCAGCATGATGGCAGGGTGCCAAGTGTCCGGTGCCACCCTGACAATGGGGGTGACATGGGGGCATCCGGTTCAGGTTGCCTGTTCGTATCTTTTTGTTAAATAACGATCTTGTTGCGATCTATTTGTTAACAAACCCTGGTGACCGAGAGTTTGCACCCTGCTGACTCGGTGTCGTGCCGTGCATAGCTAGCGTGGGAAAGTGCATAGTTAGAAGTGGGTGGCGCAGGAGAAAATGCTGTCAGGCTGCCAGGGGGAAAGTTTCAGCATTATTTCATTTTAAAATCATATGGTTATGGTTGTTGCCCTGGCGATATCAACCATTACTTTTACTAATGTCATGTATCAAAATTCGTCAATTGAGGCACCTCCCCGCCCTGACTAAGCTTTGCGCATCAAATCCGAGCCTTGCGCAGAACTAGAGAGAGGAGCCATATCATGGCCAACATGACTTATACCGAAGCCGGTTACCAGCATTCCAGCGAATCGAATCTGGTTGCTCGCGTCAAGATGACCGTCCTGACCTGGCTGGAACGCAGCCGCAGCCGTCGCCAGCTCTCCGAGCTGCCCGCCTACCTGCTCAAGGACATCGGTCTGAACGAAGCCGACCGCTATCAAGAGACCACCAAGCCGTTCTGGCGTGGTTGATCAGCCGGGCATGGATGCCTTGTTTTTCTGCTGATCCCAGGGGCATTATGCCCACCAGTCTGCCGAAGGCATGCTGTCTTCACCTGCCGATACCCGTTCACCGCTTTCCCTCTCCCGTGTTTCCCCCCGCTTGATCCTGTTGCATGAGTTGTCACTCATTCTCGCCATTTTTGTATCCTTACTGTTTGAATTTGTTTAAAAACTGATTTTAAGCCCGGTTGCCTTGCGTATAATCCGGCCATGGCATTCCAGACTAAAGGGTGAGACGGATGATTCCCCAGCATGACTTTTTGGCCCTGACGCGCCGCCATGAGTGGCAGCTCGAGCCTTTCGCCTTCAATCTGACCGACGGTACCCGGGTGAGCGTGTGGGATACCGGCGTGATCTGCCTGGAACCCGCTTCCGCGGCGGGGCAACCCGGGCACAAGGACATCGTCCTCTCCTGCGGCATCCACGGCAACGAGACCGCCCCCATCGAGATCTGCAACCAGTTGCTGACCCGGTTGCTCGCAGAGGAGCTCAAGGTTCGTCACCGGGTGCTCTTCCTCTTTGGCAACCCTGCCGCCATGAACCAGGGGGTGAGGGAGGTGGAAGAGAACATGAACCGCCTCTTCTCGGGCGCCCACAGCAAGGGGGAGGGGCTGTGCAACCGGGAGCGCATCCGCGCCATGCGTTTGGAGCAGTATGTGAGTCGCTTCTTTGCCGACTCGGCCAGGCCCCGTTACCACTACGATCTCCATACCGCCATTCGCGGCTCGCGCCACGAGAAGTTTGCCGTCTATCCCTTTCCCCACGAACGCCCCCACTGCAAGGAGCAGGTACGTTTCCTCGGTGCCTGCGGCGTGCGCACCATACTGCTCTCGAGCGGCCCGACCACCACCTTCAGCTATTACAGCTCGCACCAGCACGGCGCCCATGCCTTTACGGTGGAGCTGGGCAAGGTGCGGCCCTTCGGTGAAAACGACATGACCCGCTTCATCGAGGTGCGCCAGACATTGCAGGAGCTGGTGACCCGGGATGAGGTGGCCCTCGAGCCCTGGCGAGCCGATGACTTCACCCTTTTTGCCATAGATCGGGTGATCAACAAGCAGTCGGAGCAGTTCCGCTTCCTGTTTGCCAGCGATGTGGACAATTTCACCGAATTTCCCCAGGGTTTTGTGCTGGCAGAAGATGGGGATCGGCAATACAGGGTAGAGAAACCGCGGGAGGCGGTGGTCTTCCCCAACGCCAACGTGGCCATCGGGCAGCGCACCATGCTGCTGGTGGTACCCACCCGTTTGTGGGAGTGAATTGACGCCTTTTTGTCATGCTGATCCTGCGCCACGGGCGGTGGCAAGCAGCATGGCGGTGATGGGTATGATCCCGAACTCGATATGACAGGGAGCCTGAACAGGCTCCCTTCTTTGTTTATGCTCGCTGAAAATTCCGATTACCTTCGAAAATAAAAGAAGTTTCTACTGGTCTTACCTGGATGAATCTCGTTGCCCTTTGGTTAACATGTTGTTTACATTTTAAATGTCACCTCATGGTGGTGACGCTGACAACGGCAAGGAGCCAGTTATGACCCATGTCGACATCCCCTTCCTTCGTTACCTCGATGAGGAGGGGCGCCCGGTCGCGACACTGCCGACCTGGCTGGACAAGGCGATGCTGCACACCTTCTACCGCAACATGGTGATGGTGCGCAGTTACGACAAGAAAGCGATAGCACTGCAGCGAACCGGCAAACTCGGCACTTTTCCCTCCCATCTCGGGGCGGAAGCGGTGGGGATCGGGGTCGGGCTCGCCATGCAGCCAGAGGATGTCTATGTGCCCTACTACCGGGACATGCCCACTCTCTACGTGAGGGGCGTGCCCATGGAGCAGAACCTGCAGTATTGGGGCGGGGACGAGCGTGGCAGCGTCTTCTACAAGGCCGATGGCGAGTTGTCGGAAGACTTGCCCATCTGCGTTCCCATCGCCACCCAGATCACCCATGCTGCCGGCATCGCGGCCGCCTTCAAGCTGCGCAACCAGCCCAGGGTCGCCGTGGTGACCATCGGCGATGGCGGCACCTCCAAGGGAGATTTCCTTGAGGGGCTCAACTGTGCCGGTGTCTGGCATCTCCCCATGGTGATGATCATCAACAACAACCAGTGGGCCATCTCGGTGCCGCGCAAGTTGCAGTCGAGCGCGCCCACCCTGGCCCAGAAGGGTATCGGGGCCGGGGTGCGCAGCCTCCAGGTGGACGGCAATGACGTGGTGGCGGTCTATGAGGCGACCCGCGCTGCCGTCGAGCGGGCTCGCAGCGGCAAGGGGCCGACGCTTATCGAAGCCGTCAGCTACCGGCTCGGGGATCACACCACCGCCGATGATGCGACTCGCTATCGTGACGGCGCCGAGGTGGAAGCGGCCTGGGCCAGGGAGCCGGTCAAGCGGCTGCGCCAGTTCATGTTTGAACGGGGCTGGTGGGACGAGCAGCAGGAACAGGCGCTGCTGGCAGAGGCGGGCCGGGAAGTGGAACGCGCCGTTGCCGCCTACGAGGCCATCACGCCCCAGGCGCCGGAGACCCTGCTCGATTACCAGTTTGCCGAGCTGCCGAAGGCCTATCTTGCCCAGCGCCAGCGCATCATCGCCAAGGGCATGCAGCAGAGCGGGGAGGGACTATGAGCGATATCACGCTGCTCGAAGCGATCAATCTGGCGTTGCACCACGAGATGGCACGCGATCCTGATGTGGTGGTACTGGGAGAGGATGTGGGGGTCAACGGCGGTGTGTTTCGCGCCACCGTGGGGCTTCGCGACAAATTCGGGTTCAAGCGGGTCATCGATACGCCGCTGGCCGAAGGGCTCATCGCCGGGGTGGCGGTGGGCATGGCGACCCAGGGGCTCAAACCCGTGGCCGAGTTCCAGTTCCAGGGCTTCATCTTCCCGGGCATGGAGCAGATCATCTGCCAGGCGGCGCGGATGCGAAACCGGACCCGTGGCCGCGTCACCTGTCCCATCGTTTACCGCTCCCCCTACGGCGCCGGCATCCATTCACCCGAGCACCACAGCGAGAGCGTCGAGGCCCTGTTTGCCCATATCCCCGGGCTGCGGGTCGTGATCCCTTCGAGCCCGAAGCGGGCTTACGGCCTGCTGCTGTCGGCCATTCGGGATCCGGATCCCGTGATGTTCTTCGAGCCGGATCGCATCTATCGCTCCATGAAGTCGGATGTGGTGGATGACGGCATCGGCCTGCCGCTGGATGTCTGCTTCACCCTGCGTCCCGGCCGGGACATCACTGTGGTGGCCTGGGGTGCCTGCATCCAGGAAGTCATGCGTGCGGCGCACCTGCTGGCGGAGCAGGACATCCAGTGCGAGGTGCTGGATCTTGCCACCATCAAACCCCTGGACATGGAGAGCATCCTGACCTCGGTACGCAAGACCGGGAGGCTGCTGGTGGTACACGAAGCCTGTGGCAGTTTCGGGGTGGGTGCCGAAATCGTGTCCCAGGTGACCGAAGAGGCGATGACTGCCCTCAAGGCGCCGCCAAGACGCCTCACCGGCGTGGATGCCGCCGTCCCCTACTATCGCAACGAGGAGTATTACCTCATCACCGAGCAGGAGATCGCGCAGGCGGCTCGGCAACTGATGGAGAACCAGTGGCTATGACGCACGACAGGTACGGATGCGCAAGTGCCAGGGCCACAGGGCTCCATGGTGTCTGTCAATGTTTGGTGATGTCCCAGCAGAGGGAGAGCAGGTCATGAAATTTTTCAAATTGCCGGATCTGGGCGAAGGACTGGCCGAGGCCGAGATCGTCGAGTGGAAGGTGAGCGCCGGTGATACGGTGCAGGTAGATCAGGTACTGCTGTCGGTGGAGACAGCCAAGGCGCTGGTGGATGTGCCCTCACCGGTGGCCGGGGTCATCGCCAGATTGTGCGGGCAGGAGGGGGACATCCTCCACATCGGGGCACCGCTGGTGGAGTTTGAAGGGGGCGAGGATGACGGCACCGTCGTTGGCAAGGTCAGCGCCCATCAGCAGCATATCGAGGATCATTTCGTGGTGGGGGCCATGGCGCCCGGCGGCACGCTGGTACAAGCCATGCCTGCGGTCCGTCTGCTGGCGCAAAAACTGGGGCTGGACATCGACAAGGTCAAGGGAACCGGCAGCGCTGGCATGGTGACCGAGCAGGATGTGCAGCAGGCGTTCGAGGCCCAGCAGGAGAGCGGCAACGAATTCCTGAAAGGCTCGCGCCGGGCCATGGCCAAGGCGATGGAGCTCTCGCACCGGACTGTGGTGCCGGTGAGCATCACCGACGAAGTGGACTTGCGCCATTGGCGCCCGGATGAAGATGTGACGGTGCGCCTCATCAAGGCGATCGGCGTGGCGTGTCGGGCCGAACCCTCCATGAATGCGTGGTTTGACGGAGAGACCCTGTCGCGGCGTCTATTCAGGGAGGTCAATGTGGCCATCGCGGTCGACTCCAAGCATGGGCTCTATGTGCCCGTGATGGAGAACGTGGCAGAGCGGGACCCGGCTGACATACGGCAGGGACTGGATCGGATGATCGCCGATGTGAAGGCCCGTGCCGTGCCGCGGGAAATGCTGCAGGGGGCAACCATCACCCTCACCAACTTTGGCGCCATCGCAGGCCGTTACGCCAGCCCCATCGTCACACCACCCCAGGTGGCCATCATAGGAGCGGGCAAGTTGTTCGAGAAGGTGGTGTTCATCCACGGCGAGGCGCGCCCGGTGCGTGCACTTCCCCTGTCGATGACGTTTGACCACAGAGCCTGCACCGGTGGAGAGGCTGCTCGCTTCCTCAAAGCCCTGGTTCAGGCACTGGAGTCGGCACAGGTCTAAACCGCTGTACCCCGCCGCTGGCGGGGTACAAATTTGTTTGCGTAATCGACAAAGGCACGTATAATCTCAACCAGCTTGAAAGGGCGATAGTTATGTCAATGAATATGATGTTTTACATCTTTTCCTGTTGTTCATAAGTAATCCCGTTTTTTGAGCTTTACCCGCTGAAAAGCATAAGTAATTATTTTGAATACAGGTTTAAAGATATGTCTAACATGATCACCGGTACCGTTAAGTTTTTCAACGAAACCAAAGGTTTTGGCTTCATCCAGCAAGAAAACGGCCCGGACGTTTTCGTTCACTTCAGCGCCATCCAAGGTAACGGCTTCCGTACCCTGGCTGAAGGTCAGCGCGTACAGTTCTCTGTGACCCAAGGTCAAAAAGGCCCGCAGGCTGAGAACGTAACTGCTCTGTAATTCTTGCAGAATTTAAGAAAGCCGTGGTACCTCTGGTGCCACGGCTTTTTGTTTTCATGGCTTCATCAATACGCGTCATGACCCTGCTCGCATCCCTCTTGCTGACCGTGGCGTTGACCGGTCAGGCCAGCCCGCCAACGCCGGATCCTGCGGTGAATGATGCCGTGTCCGTGTGTCAACAGTTTGTACATGTTCGTCTGGGAAACGCGGTGAAACCCGATGAGATCAGGGTACAGCCGGTGCCAAAACGGGCGGGAGAGTGGCTGGTCGATGGCAAGATAAAAGGACCCGAAGGTCCTTTGCTGTTTGCTTGTCTGCTGCGACAAGGAGAGCGCTGGGAGTTGCTCAACTTCTCGCTCTGGGCACCACAACCGCTCAATTCGGCTTGAGTGCAACCAGCAGGTGTTGGAGATGCTCCAGCATGGTCATGCCGAAAGGGGTCAGATAGCCGCCATCTGCTGCGGTGATCAGGCCCTGGCTGTGCAGGCGCGCTGCCGCCTGGCAAAGCGCTTCCGACATGTCGCTGCGCAGCTTGATCCCCAGGCTCATGTTGGCCGGATCAAAACACGCCAGTATTTTCAGCTCATTCACAAAATCGTCAGAAACCTGGTTGATCCCACTCATGGATGCACTCCTTACGCTAAAGATGTATGCAACCTAGCATCCCCGGTGCCTCTTTAGTGGGCGCTGGCTCAAACAATTGGCCTTTATCGGGGCCGCTCTGGTTCAAACGCTGCTTTTTTGGACGCTATCTATCACCGGTCCGGCTGGACGCAAACGCCCCCAGCAAGGCAAACATGCTAGAATGGCACCCTCGTTCACCCTCATGACCAGGCGTGATGCCAGGTCATCTTGTTCAAGGCGCGTCTCATGATCACTGTCACTCTGGTCTCTCTGCTGCACTCTCTGGGTCCCCGTTTTCCTGTTTATGCTCCCTCCTTGCTGCTCCCTCTCCTAGCGCAACATCAAGGAGATCTCTGGCTGCCGGCCATTCGCGGGGAAGACGTGACGACCCTGCGTCAGCATGGCAAGGATGCCCAGAGTCTGGCTACCTTGTCGGCAGGCTGGTGTGAATTCGCGGCCCAGAGCAAAGAGACGCCGGAGCTCGATGCGCTGGCAAGTTACGATGAGGAGATGCTGGACAACCTGCAGATGTACTGGCGCCACCCGAGCAAGATAAACAGCCCGATCACCGATAACCTGTTCGAGCTGCGCCGCGAGGTGGTGGACGAGGCCCATGGCGGCAAGCTGGTTGCTGCCTGGAGTACCGCCCAGCAAGCACGGCTTGAGCAGATCATGGTGGGGGTCGCTGCGGGGCGGGATCAGCTCTGCTTTGTGGAGGTGGAGTCCGCCTATTGGCTGAGGGAGCGACTAGGTGAGACCGCGGGACTCCGGCTGTTGACCCCCGAGCTGGGGTGAGGCGATGGAAAGACAGATGACCGATTACTCCTGCTGGACAAGGGGTCGGCAAGATGTGAACATGTCGCCCTTTATTGAACGAGAGACTTGACCGATGAGCTATGAACTTAGCGACACCGAGCGCAATGCCGCGCTGCAACTGAACGCCGATTACCGCTTTGATCACTTCATCAGCAAGTTGGTCGAGCACGAAGAGCTGTTTGTCCTGACCGACGAACACGGCGTCATGATGCTGACGACCGAAGAGGAAGACTGCATCCCGGTATGGCCGCATCCCGACTACGCCAAGGCCTGGGCCGAAGGGGAGTGGGCCGAGTGCAAGCCGCAATCCATCACCCTCAAGGTGTGGCTGGATCGCTGGGTGGATGGCATGGAGCAGGATGATCTCTGCGTGGCCGTGTTCCCGACGCCGGATCAGGAAGGGATTGTGCTGGATCCGGCCGACGTCGCCGACGCCATTGCGCAAAAGCAGGCCAAACGCGGCTGAATGCCCTCTGCCTGGTGCCATCCCGGTTGTAACAAAGACCCCGCCAATGTGCGGGGTCTTTTGTTTTGGGGCTGACGGTGCCAGCTGCCCTATTTCTGTTGGTAGGTGGTATCCGTGATGGTCACTGGCGGGAAGGTCTGCCCCCCTTTGATGGCGGCCCGGGTCTGCGCCTTTGCCGCTTCGTCAATCCAGAGCAGGCCGCCGAAGCTGTAACCCGAGTTGGAGCCGTCGAGGGGCCAGTAGAGCAAGTCGCTCTGAGGGGTTGCCGGCACCTTGGGCAGGCGTATCCAGCGCCAGGCGCCGGCCCGGGTATAGGGCACCTGATAGGCGGGGACGAAGCTGGCGAGCTCATAGAGTCGCTGCTGGATCTGGCGGGAGAGGTCGGCCTTCTTGCCGAAATCGAACGCCTTGTCGTATTGCTCCACCAGGGCCGAGATCCTGTCGTCATCGATGTTCATGATGTTGTTGGTCTGGGGCTTGTTGGCATTGACCCTGTGGAAGTGTTCCCAATAGGCGGGATAACGACCACCGCTCCAGGCCATCCAGGCACTCTGGTGTTTTTTCTCCAGCATGGATTTGAAGCCGGCAGACGCATCCATCAGATTGAGCTCGAGGTTGAGCCCCGCCTTTTTCGCCTCTTCCCGCAGCAGGGTGAGACGCTGGGCATGTTCCGCCGTGGTGTAGGTGATGCTGAGGGAGAGGGGCTGGCCCTTGTCGTTTCGCAAGATGCCATCCGGTCCGGTCTTGGTAAAGCCCGCCTTGGCAAAGAATTCGCGAGCAAGGGCGGGATCGAAGGGGCGCGCCTTGAGGTCGGTATTGGTGAAATCTCCCTGGCCCGAGCCATAGGTGTTGAGACGCTGGTAGTCCCCCCGCAGTAGGGTCGCGATCATCTTGTCCAGGGCGAGGGCGTGCTGGATGCCGAGTCTGACGTCGAGATTGCTCAGCAAGGGATCGGCGGTGTTGAGATAGAGCCCCATGGGGGGCTGAGGCGTCTGGTTGTAGAACCAGAGCCGCTCGATATAGCCCTTCTCGAATTCGGCGGTTTTGCTCTTGTCATGCCACCAGTTGGGCATCACGAGTGGGAAGGTGTCGAGCTCACCGCGCAGGAAGTGCTGCCAGGCGATGTTCTGATCCCTGAGCACCTTGATCTCGATGCGATCCGGATTGAAGCGGTGCTGGAAGTAGCGCTCGTCGTTCCCCCACCAATCCTTGACCCGGTCGAAGGTAACCGACTTGCCCTTCCTGAGCTCGCCAATCTGGTAGGGGCCGGTGACCGGCAGCACCTTCCAGTTGTACTCCTTGACCCAGTTGGCGGTCAGCTTGATGGCGTGGCTGGGCTCCGGGGTGAAGGGGAGAGCTTCGAGCAGATCTTCCCGGCTCTTCTCGGTGCCGCTGGTGATGGCGAGGGTGTGATCGTCAAACTTGGTCACTTCGCTTATCTGGGTGCTGTAGTAGTTGTTGTACCAGGGGTCGTTGATCTCCTTGCTGCGCATCATCTTGAGGGTGAAGACCCAGTCATCCGCAGTGACGGGCTGGCCGTCCGACCAGCGGGCCTTGGGGTTGATGCGAAAATAGAGCGTCTTGTTATCCGTGCCGAAAGCCCACTGGTTGGCCAGCATGGGGATGGGATTACGCGTCACGGGATGGGTGCTCAGGAGCGGCAGGTTGGTCTCGCGCACGTAGGCTGCAAAACCGCCGTTGGAATCCGGCCCGTATTTGCGCAAGGTGAGCGGAAAGCTCGACATGAAATCCCGGAAGGTGCCGCCTCGCTTGGCCTCGGGGTCTGCATAGACGGGGTCGGTGTCGTTGCTCTCCCATTTGAGATCTGCCGGCAGGGTGGCACTCCAGCCGAACGGGCTCCAGCAGAAGGGGAGTAGCATGGCCGTGACCCGCATGATGCCTGGTAAAGAGGGGATGATCGAAAGTGACGGATGACGCATGTCCTTGCTCTCCTGATGATGGCGTCCTGCCGAAATAACGGGGTGGGCCCAAGAGGGCCTGACCCATGATGGGAAGTTTCCCGGGCGAGGTCAATCCTCGGTTTGGGTCTTCAAGAAGCGCATCTTGCCCCCCAGCAGATGCACCACGAAGCCGAGCAGTACCAGACCCGAGCCCAGCCATTGCAGGGGAGTGGGGTGTTCATCGAGCAGCAGGGCGGCGGCCACCATGCCGACACAGGGCACCAGCAGGGAGAGGGGGGCAACCTGGGCCACCGGATAGCGCATCAGCAGCCTCCCCCACAGGCCATAACCGAGCCAGGTGGCGATAAACGAGAGATAGAGCACGCACAAGACGCCCTGCCAACGGATGTTGAGCAGGCTGCTTGCGATGAGTTCGGGCCCCTCGAACAGCCAGGAGAGCGCGAAGAAGGGCAGGATGGGCACCAGCCCGCCCCAGGCGACCAGGCTCGGCAGAGAGGTGCGATAGCGCAGACCTATCTGGCGATTGATGACGTTGCCGAGGCCCCAGCAGGCGGCTGCGCACAGCGTCAGCACAAACCCGATGAGGGTGAGGTTGCCCTCCCCATGGGTGGCAATGAGATAAAGACCTGCTCCCGCCAGCGGCAGTGCTACCCAGTGGTGGGGCTGCCAGCGCTCTCCCAGCCAGATCATGGCGAACAGCAGGGTGAAGACCACCTGGGATTGCAGCACCAGGGAGGCCATGCCGGCGGGCATGCCGAATTTCATGGCACAGAACAGGAAGGCAAACTGGCCCAGGCTGATGGCACCGCCATAGGCCAGCAGCCAGCGCCAGGGCATGGCAGGCCTGGGAACCAGCAGAATGGCGGGGAAGACGACTCCGACGAAACGCAGTGCTCCCAGCAGCAGTGGGGGGATGCCTTCCAGCCCCCACTTGATGGCAACGAAGTTGAGTCCCCAGCAGAGAATGACCAGGGCGGCCAGACACTTGTCCTTGGTTTGCATGCAGCATCCTTGTTTGAGCGGCGCCGGCACGGCAGGGCGCCGAAGGGGTCGAGCATACCTGCTACAGGGTGGGCACCGTCAAGGGCGCAGGTGTCTGCCGGGCGAGTGCGGGCGGGCTAAGCTAAAAGTGAGAGCCCGGATTGACGGGCTGGCGTCGATGGCTGACCGGAGGTATTCCATCTTAAATGCGAAAGGGGACTCCCTCCGACGTAGGTGGGAGGGGAATTTCGCCGGGGCGTCAGCCCCGCTGGTTTTGAATGTATTGCTTGA
>NZ_JBFODJ010000106.1:0-5835 GCF_040908265.1 Aeromonas sp. R5-1 | reverse complement strand
ACAGAGCATCTTCCATCGCGCCATCGCTCAGGTTGTACCAATGCTGCATGCAGTGAATGCGTAGCATGGTTTCCAGCGGATAAGGTCGCCGGCCACTACCAGCCTTGGGGTAAAACGGCTCGATGACTTCCACCATGTTTTGCCATGGCAGAATCTGCTCCATGCGGGACAAGAAAATCTCTTTTCTGGTCTGACGGCGCTTACTGCTGAATTCACTGTCGGCGAAGGTAAGTTGATGACTCATGATGAACCCTGTTCCATGGCTCCAGATGACAAACATGATCTCATATCAGGGACTTGTTCGCACCTTCCCTAGAGAGCATCAAAACACTATCACCTTTCACGTCAGAGTATCCACCAAGCTATGAGAGATAATCTAATATATAATTTTCACTCTCTTTATCAAAATATATCATTTTAGAGTTTTCACCTACAGATGAAATAAACCGATAATGATTCCCAACAAATTCACTTCTAGACTCTAGTACAGTAATATTAGGGATATTTGAGAAAATCAAATTAAATAATGCAGAACCAGACTCAACAATTATATCAGATGCACCATGAAGAATGCTAAACAGATTTTGATATGTTAACAATTCAGGATAAATAACATTATACCCTTTTTTTCTCAATAGGTGTTTCGTTGAATTACCCAAACGCACTCTATTATCAATCTCACGAGTTACCGACCTACCTAAAAATATCTTTCCCTCCCTCTCACCATTATTAAGATTGTATTTTCTTACTTTACCCCTAACAAAAGCGATGTAATCCTGATTAACATAAAACCCAAATTCAGGCCAGCTCACAGATATTACTTTATCACAATGAACTGGAATGTCTGGATCATAGAATACGAACTCCACATCACAAAAAAACTCTTGTAACAAGTGCACCTGCCAACTCTTTCGTATTGGAACAAGTATAGGCTTATTTTTATTTAAAGTCGTAATGTAATATATTTTTGGCATCAACACCGTTAAGAAAAAACCAAAATTCCAGTGTTCAACAGAGCCACAATGAAAAACCTCATCACTTAGCCGTAGTAAAGGTCTTTTCTCTTGGTACTCGAAGTCATCTGATATATAAGAAAACTCGCTTTTATGTACAGCTTTAACTCTCATTATATATTCCAGGTTTTTTTCATAAGACCACTCCAATGGGGTGTCAATATAAAAAGAACCATCTTTTACTAAGCTTCTCCCTTCATATATAAGTACATTATCTATCTCATGGGCATATACAGCTGACTGCTTATGATTTACATCTGGTGTGTAAATAATATTTTTGGTTAAATTTGAAAATCGGCCAGTTAATTTAACATCATAACTATCTATTAACGTAAAAATATCTTCTGCCTTTTTAAAATTAAGATTCATAGGAGCTCCAGTGCTCAGCTAGCCCAAATAGAAAATGCTTAGTACAATCATCAATATTAACCTTTGGTAATTCATTTCTAATGTGGTTGCAAATTAACTTTGTTTTGTCGTTATTAATTGACGCAAGGATTGTTTTATTTAATGATGAGCCATCATAAGCAACGGCGATATTTCTCTCCGCTGACTGAATTATTATTCTATCAAAGCATCCCACGCTAATTATATCCGCAGGAATATATGGAGAAAAAATTTCTACAGTCTCTCTGAATAATCCAGATACAAAAGCCTTGCAAAACTGATATGATGAGGAATGTATTATCAATACTTTCTCATCTAGGATATAATCGCAAGACATATTGATTTCAATATTTAAATCAGGTGTCGAAAAATCTGGCGTCTTAAAGATATTTATATACGGTATTGAATGAACACTAATAAATCTTTCACCTAAACGCTCATTTGGAGATTGGCAATTTCCATATAAGATATCACCATTATCTTTAGTAGATATTTTATCTCTAACAAGATCCAATATACCTATGTCATCAAAAAAGGAATCTAAATATCTGAGAGCACCGAGAGGAGACCAATGAGTATCGTATTTAAACATAAGACTCAAATCAGACAACAAATATGGATTAAAAAATGGAGATGCTGCTTCATTGATTTTTTCTATCCGATGTTTAACCTCCCATGCCCAACTATAAGCGCTATTATTATTTAAATAATTTCTTAATGAGAACTCATGTGCTGTAACTTTTGTTGGCGTGACCATCCAATTTACGTTTTTAACGATAGACGCGTACATAGAATATCTATTTGCGGCTAACTTTGCTACATAATCAAGATGTTCATCTGTTATATCTCTAGTTTTCAATGCAATGGCCATTTCACCGCAAGTATAGCGATGGCCATAATATGTTTCGATATATTTTTTCATACACACTTCTTATAAAAGTTAACTGTATAACAGCTAGCTGTAATTAGTCGCATTAGAGAATAGTCATGTTCAAAGATGAATTAAAGGCTCACTGTTGATATGTTTTTATCTTTAACCTTAGCGCGGCAGTAATTATTTCCTTTTCAAACAAGAAATATAACGCGTTGTGACTATAGGCACAAAAATACATCACATAGTATAAAGTCATTTATTATATCTTTTCGATCAAATTCAAATGAACATCTGCGCACTCTTTATAGGTTAAAGGACGGTTTATATTGGAAATAACACTATCAAATAGTACATCAATATCTTCACGTGCCAACATCTTTTTCCACTCAAGCCTATTCCCTGCGGAAATAGTCATGCCGTCGATATTATGCTCTATTTTTTCAGCCATCCCACCGATATCAGAAACCAGTAACGGGCGACCGCACACTTTTGCTTCCTGTATCACCATGGGTGAGTTTTCCCACCAAATCGATGGCACAATGACCCAATCAACCCCAGCCATGCGGGCACGTAGCTCATGAGGCTGATAGGGGCCCACCCACTGTACCACTCCTTCTTTCATCAATGGTCCGCGCAACGCTTCAATTTTTTGCTGGAACTCGGCAGATTGATATTCAAGGTTTGCACCGTGAACTTCTAGTACGACGTTCTTGCGCTCATCTTCAGGCATCAGGGTCAGTGCCTCCAGCAGCACATCCAACCCCTTGTAGGGATTTATCTGACCAAAAAAGCCGAAGCGGTTGCGACTCTCTCCCTCGGCCAGCGGGCGAGGGGGAATGGCCGGCTCAGCAGATTGGCCATTTTCAATCACCACGATGTTTTCGGCTGGCAAGCCCCAGTCAATATAACGCTGGCGAAGGAATTCTGACGGCGACACAAATTGATCGACCAATCCGAAGTGTTTCATAAAGGTATGCTTGCGCATCCAGAACTCTTCGGGGGTACGATTAGGGAAGCAGCGGTGACACTCATCATAACTTTCTCTGCTGCAGAGTTTGAAGTCACCGGTTTTAATCATCTGCCCATTATTGCTGCAGATAGCCATATACTCATGCAAGGTCATAACGATACGGATGTCGGGGTCAACCTGCTTGATAATCCGGAAGAATTCAAGCCCCATATGTGCATAGTGATGAACATGCACTACGGTCGGTTTCAATGCCCGGATGAGATCGGCAAACCAGGTGCTCAGACTCTCTTGGTGCACGGCTTTCATCATATGCCAATCATGTACCGCTTGTTCCCACAGATATTCGTTTGGCCTGCGCAGTGTTATCGCCCCGGTGGCGCCACGTCCACGATCGGCTCGACCAAGATACCAGGCTTCTTCCACATCTTGATGCTGTTGATAGGCCTTGAACAGGTTGTAAGCCGCAATCTCGCCACCACCCAGACTGAAATCCGGATGAGCATGGGCCATCACCAAAATACGTTGCTTCTTCATAATGTTCAGATCGCCTTTACCAATTTCTTTGAAAGTTTACGGCTCTTGTCACTCTCTGCGAGCAGCGCTTGCCAGCGGATCTGGTGACGTGTTGCGTTCAAGATGACAATCTTGGTTCTAAAGTCACCTTCACCGAGAAGTTTGAAAGATTGCCGTTCGAGATGAGTCAACTCAACCGTCGGCAAATAACCGATAGTAAAGCCGGCTGTTCGTAATTTCAGGCAGAGATCAGAATCCTCAAAATCACCGATGAGGTAACCAGTATCCCAACCACCTACGGCATCAAAATCCTGTCGCCGCAACATCATACAAGCCCCGGTCACTGCGGGAACCGTCGTCAAGGTTTGGTGCGGGTCGAGAGCAGGATCCAAGCCCATATAGGGGTGGTGATTTACCCAAATGCCCAACTCTTCGCGGCGTAGGAATGCCATTCCGGCATGTTGCATGCCACCGTCGGCAAAGAGTAAGCGTGGAGTAATCACGCCCAATCCTGGTTGACTCTGGAGTGTCATCATCAAGCTTTCGACCCAACCAGCCTTGCGAGGAAACGCATCGCTATTGAGGAACAGGAGATATTCCCCTGTTGCTTGACTTGCGCCCAGATTATTGGCACCAGAGAACCCCCGGTTAACACTGCCCCATACCCACTTGAAGGGAATGTGATAAATGCGGTAAAGCCTTTCAGCTTGGCTAGTGAAGTCATCAACCAGATTAGGGTCATCCAATACATAGATAAGCTCGACATGACGGTTAAACCATGTATCTTCGGCAAACTCCATCAATTGATGCTCAACAAAATCTGTTCTGCCATATAAGGGAACAATGATGCTCACTTTTGGCTGGGTCACTGGTGAACCCAATGCCCGGACATACACGGGCAGGTCTGGCCACTGAGCCTGCGCATGTGACAGCAGTCGACTTAATAGAGGGCTGTCGACCTTGGCAAATCGTTCATGCAGCATTGCAAGGGGAGTATGAATGGATGCAAGCCATTGCGCAGCTTCTACCGGGTTATTTGACAGTGATGTGCACACCAATGTTGCCAGCACATGCACACCCTCTTCACCAAGTGCTTTCAATTGAAGTCGTTGGCCTGGGTGGATACCACTGACATGGCAGATAAACCCGCTATTTATTACAGGGTAATCGACCTGATGGGAAATGGCTTGTCTTACATCGACCCGATCATATCTGAAGGCATTCTCAATTGAATGTATATTTCCCGCTTCATCCTCTAGCCAAGTGGGGACATTTTTTGCGATTGCAAACCACCCGATAACGCATCCTTCATGATTATTTTCACAGGCAACGACTGCTTCAAAATGTGCTCTGGCAAACAGGCATGGCCTTTGGGCGCAGGGCGCGTTTGCTATCAACTTTGAAAATGCTGGGTGGCTTGGATCGATGGCATCAAATTGCAGGATCATCCCAAACTGAATGGCGACTTCATCTAACTTGGCCGGTACATGCTCCTCAAATTTGATGCTAAACAATTCTGCAGGAACCGCGCCCAGTGATGGGGCGATGCCAATGCAGATCACTCCTTTGGACTTCTGAATATCGAGTTGAATGGAAAACCCGTATTTTACCCCGGCGGCAAGGTTCAGGCTTTCAGCGACCTCAGGTCTCTCATGCCGCTGCAGCTCTGTAATGACAGCCTTTCCGGAAACATGGAATATGGCACTTTCTTGACTGCACCAGCCAATAATGATGGCCCGGGTGCCATCATGTATTGCCTGATCAACTTTAATCAGGAGCATACTGTCATCACTGGTATGCACTTTTATTGGATTGACTTGTACACCATCTATATTTAGCGTGTCAATTATTTCTGGATTATAAAAACCAAATCTTTCCTTCATCATATATCAGCCTTGAAATATTAGGTTGTAGGCATTTTTATAAGGGCTGTTCATGACTACCCAATCCCGTTTAACTGCATGAAAAAATGTATTGGTACAACTAAATAGCTGTTCCGAATAGTAGATCACCGGAGGAAGGGAACTCAGTCCAGTTTGTGCGATCTGATTAGTCGCTAAACAAAACAAGCCACACCC
>NZ_JBFODJ010000105.1:0-40798 GCF_040908265.1 Aeromonas sp. R5-1 | reverse complement strand
CTAAACAAAACAAGCCACACCCAAAGGACTGAGTTGATGCCTATCCTACCACCTCTGCCACGACCACAACGGCGCCGCATTCACAAAATCATCCATGCCACCCGTGATAAAGGACATGCTCGTCGCTTGATGGCCATCTTGCTGTTACATGAAGGACGCACGATCACCGATGTTCATCACCTTACCGGCGCTGCGCGCTCGACCATCGGTCGTTGGCTTCGGTGGTATCGAGATGAAGGCATAGATGCGCTAGAAGCCTTACCGGCTGGCCGTGCCCCAGTCTTACCTATCGCCAAGATTGTCACCTTACTGGTGCTGCTCATGCAGTTTTCTCCGCAAGATTTTGGTTATCAGCGCAGCCGTTGGTGTACTGAACTATTGGCTATAAAAATCAATCGGTTAACAGGGCTCAATGTGGCAGCCTCCACGCTCCGCCGATGGTTACCTCGTATGGGCATTGTCTGGCGCAGGCCCGTGCCGACCTTGCGGATAAAAGACCCAGCCTATCAGGAAAAAATGGCGAATATCGACGCCGCGCTGGCCCGCTGTGATGCCGATAATCCGGTGTTTTATGAGGATGAAGTCGATATAGACCTCAATCCCAAATTAGGAGCCGACTGGATGTTCAGAGCGCAGCAAAAGCGGGTTGTCACACCGGGGCAGAATGCCAAGCATTATCTGGCAGGCGTTCTCCACGCAGGCAACGGAAGGGTACTTTACGTCAGCGGGATCAAGAAAAACTCATCGCTGTTTATTGCCATGCTGGAAAAGCTGCGCCACCACTACCGACGAGCCAAAACCATCACGTTGATCCTCGATAACTACATCATTCACAAAAGCAAACAGACCGAGCGATGGTTGAAGAAGAATCCCAAGTTCTGCCTGGTGTTCCAGCCAGTTTACAGCCCTTGGGTTAATCACATAGAACGGCTATGGCACAAGTTACATGAAACCATCACGCGCAATCATCAATGCAGAGGGATGGCAAACCTGCTGGCCCGAGTGAAACACTTCATGGATACCGTGTCTCCTTTCCCGGGGAATGGCTATGGCACAGCGAAGGTGTAGCACTATTGGGATCAGTTATTTAGGATACGCAACTTTTCCGCCGGCCATAAAAACAGGGAGGTGGACACTAGGGTGATGGAATCACCGACCGGCTTGCAATCAATGAGGCAAGCATCCATGACCCAAGCTGTTGACTCCCAGCCCGTTCAGCCCCTGATCTCCCCCACGCCCTCCGAGCTCGATTCCGCAGAGCACGGGTTTGGCAGTTCAGTGCACCTCGATGTGATCGATCTCGCCGCCCCGGATGAAGATTACTGAGACGAGCCCGTACCATAGTGCGGTTCAAGACGCCGGTTTTGCTGTCCGGCACCGCCCTTGACCCCGGCCAACAGACCGCCACCGCAAATAACGACAAAATGCTGGTTTTTCTTCAAAAATCAGTTTAATTGACCATCTCCTGCGTTCCAACCTCCCTCTCCTTCATGGACACGCCGTGATACAAACCTACGTTATTGCTCGTCATTTCCCTCTCTCCTGTTCGCCTTCGCCATTTTGACCCAATTTGACATTTTAGTTTTAAACACCGGTTCACTACCCGGTCACTTCATAGCCCTCATGCAGGCTGGATTGAACGAAGGCATTTCATACAGCTGTTTTTGCAAAGCTTGGAGTAATGTCGGGATTTGTTTTTGCATTTGTAATTTTATTACGTAATTAGTTACATTTTTAACCCATCCCCTCTACCGAAATCCTCCCCCCTGCCGCCCCGGCAACCCAAGAGCATAACCATCTGCAAAGAGCTTTTGCACTAATCACATAAATCCATTTAAAACAGCATCTTAACTATCATCAAAAAACACCTGTTTTAAAAATCAAGTTGACGAATCCGCCATTCTTTTGCACCTTATGAATCGTGTTACCCCGCTGTTACGGGGAGTTTGAAAGAAAGGGATATAGACGTTAGTCGTAGTTAATAAATTCAAAATGTAACTTTTGGAGGAGTACCCACTATGTCGGCACCGGCCCAGACCATCAGCAGCCCCCGCCTGCGCATTCAAGGCGAGATGCTTCCCGATTACGCGCAGATCCTGACGCCGGATGCGGTGGCCCTGGTGTCCGAACTGGTGGAACGTTTCGCTCCCCAACGCAATGAGCTGCTGAAGCAGCGAGTCGCACGCCAGGCCCGTATCGATGGCGGTGAGTTGCCGGACTTCCTGCCAGAGACCGCCCATATTCGCGATGGTGACTGGACCATTCGCGGCATCCCCGCCGATCTGCAGGACCGCCGTGTGGAGATCACCGGCCCGGTCGAGCGCAAAATGGTGATCAATGCCCTCAACGCCAACGTCAAGGTCTTCATGGCCGACTTCGAGGACTCTCTGGCCCCGGCCTGGAACAAGGTGATCGAGGGCCAGATCAACCTGCGCGATGCGGTCAACGGCACCATTGCCTACCAGAGCCCGGAGGGGAAGGCTTATACCTTGAATCCCAATCCGGCCGTACTCATCTGCCGGGTGCGCGGTCTGCATCTGCCGGAGAAGCACGTCACCTTTGATGGTGCCCCCATTCCCGGCGGCCTGTTCGACTTCGCCCTCTATTTCCTGCACAACCACAAGGCGTTGCTGGCCAAGGGCTCCGGTCCCTACTTCTACGTACCCAAGCTGCAGAGCCATCTGGAAGGGCGCTGGTGGAGCGAGGTGTTCGCCTGGACCGAGGACAGGTTCGGCCTGCCCCGCGGTACCATCAAGGCCACCGTGCTCATCGAAACCCTGCCCGCGGTGTTCGAGATGGACGAGCTGCTCTATCAGATGAAGGATCACATCGTCGCCCTCAACTGCGGCCGTTGGGACTACATCTTCAGCTACATCAAGACCTTGAAGAACCACCCCGATCGTGTCCTGCCGGACCGCCAGGTGGTGACCATGGACAAGCCATTCCTCTCTGCCTATTCGCGACTCCTTATCAAGACCTGCCACAAACGCGGCGCGCTGGCGATGGGGGGCATGGCTGCCTTTATTCCGGCCAAGGACGCGGCCGTCAACGAGCAGGTGTTTGCCAAGGTGCACGCGGACAAGCAGCGCGAGGCCGACAACGGCCACGATGGCACCTGGGTCGCCCACCCCGGTCTGGCCGATACCGCCATGGCGGTGTTCAACGCCACCATTCCGGCGGGTGCCCAGAACCAGATCGGCGTGCTGCGCGAGCAGGATGCCCCCATCACGGCCGCCGACCTGCTGGCCCCCTGTGAGGGTGATCGCACCGAGGCGGGCATGCGCACCAATATCCGCGTCGCCCTGCAATACCTGGAAGCCTGGATCAACGGCAATGGCTGCGTGCCCATCTACGGACTGATGGAAGATGCCGCCACCGCCGAGATCTCCCGCACCTCCATCTGGCAGTGGATCCGCCACGGCAAGACCCTCTCCAACGGTCAGGCGGTGACCAAGGCGCTGTTCCGCCAGATGCTGGCCGAGGAGCAGGAGGTGGTCAGAGGCGAAGTGGGCGAGGCCCGCTGGCAATCTGGCCGTTTCGCCGAGGCGGGCGCCCTGATGGACGAGATCACCTGCGCCGACACACTCATCGATTTTCTGACGCTGCCCGGCTACGAGCGGCTGTGAGACCCGGGCCGGTAACGGCCCCCATAACAAGTCAATGGAAACGTGAAATCAATGAAAGAGGGAACTGATATGGCACTGACCCGTGAGCAACAGATCCAGGCTATCGAGAAAGACTGGGCAGAAAACCCCCGCTGGAAAGGGATCAAGCGCGGCTACAGCGCCGAGGACGTGGTGAACCTGCGTGGCAGCCTGCAGCCGGCACACACTCTGGCCCAACGCGGCGCCGACAAACTGTGGGAGCTGATCCACGGCGGCGCCAAGAAAGGCTATGTAAACTGCCTCGGCGCCCTGACCGGCGGCCAGGCGGTGCAGCAGGCCAAGGCCGGCATCGAAGCCATCTATCTCTCCGGCTGGCAGGTGGCGGCGGACAACAACCTCTCCTCCACCATGTACCCGGATCAGTCCCTCTACCCGGCCAACTCCGTCCCCTCCGTGGTGGAGCGCATCAACAACTCCTTCGCCCGGGCAGACCAGATCCAGTGGGCCAACAAAGTTGGACCAGAGGACAAGGGCTTCATCGACTACTTCCTGCCCATCGTGGCGGATGCGGAAGCCGGTTTCGGCGGCGTGCTGAACGCCTTCGAGCTGATGAAGGGGATGATTGAAGCGGGCGCCGCCGGCGTGCACTTCGAAGATCAGCTCGCGTCCGTGAAAAAGTGCGGCCACATGGGCGGCAAGGTACTGGTCCCGAGCCAGGAAGCGGTGCAAAAGCTCATCGCAGCCCGTCTGGCAGCCGACGTCTGCGGCACCACCACCCTGGTGATCGCCCGTACCGACGCCAACGCGGCAGATCTGCTGACCACGGATGCCGACCCCTACGATGCCGGCTTCCTGACCGGTGAGCGCACTAGCGAGGGCTTCTACAAGGTGCAGGCCGGCATCGAGCAGGCCATCTCCCGCGGCCTGGCCTACGCCCCTTACGCCGACATGGTGTGGTGCGAGACCGCCAAGCCCGATCTGGACGAGGCGCGCAAATTTGCCGAGGCCATCAAGGCCCAGTACCCGGACAAGATCCTGGCCTACAACTGCTCCCCGAGCTTCAACTGGAAGAAGAACCTGGACGATGCCACCATCGCCCGCTTCCAGCAGGAGCTCTCCGACATGGGCTACAAGTACCAGTTCATCACCCTGGCGGGTATCCACAACATGTGGTTCCACATGTACGAGCTGGCCTACCAGTACGCCCGTGGCGAGGGAATGAAGCACTATGTCGAGATGGTGCAGCAGCCGGAATTCGCCGCTGCCGAGCGGGGCTACACCTTCGTGGCACACCAGCAGGAAGTGGGTACCGGTTACTTCGACAAGGTGACCACCGTCATTCAGGGCGGCCAGTCGTCGGTGACCGCGCTGACCGGCTCGACCGAAGAAGATCAGTTCCACTGATAGCAGTGTAATGCTCACAAACAAACCCCGGCCAAGTCCCGGGGTTTGTCGTTATGGGGCTTAGAACCTATCCCAGTAGGCGTAATCGTTGAAGGCAGTTTGAACACGGACAGCGCGCAGAAACCGGAGCGTACTGTAGTACGTGAGGATTTCGAGCACTGCCCAGGTTCAAAATGGCGAATAAGTTAGCCTAATGGGATAGGTTTTCAGAGCTCGAGGATCTCTTTGACGAAAGGGATGGTCAGCTTGCGCTTGGCACGGAAGGAGGCGTTGTCGAGACGATTGAGGGTGGCAAGCAGGGTGCGCATGTCGCGGGAGAGGCGGTTGAGCAGGAAACGGCCCACGTCGATGGGCAGCTTGAAACCCCGCAGCTCGGCGCGCAGTTGCAGGGCGCTGAGTTTGCCCTCGTCGTCCAGCTCGTCGAGGTGGAAGCTCACTCCCCAGTCGAGACGGGACGCGAGATCCGGCAGTTGCAGCCCCAGCTTGCGTGGCGCGCTGCAGCCGGTAACGATGAGCGTCCCCTCCCCCTTCTCCTTCCAGCGATTGTAGAAGTCGAACAGGGCCCGCTCCCACAGGGCGTTGCCGGCGATCGCCTCCAGGCTGTCGAGACAGACCAGGGGCAGGCTCTCCAAAGCATCGAGCATGCTAGGGTCAAGCTGTTCGAACTGATCGAGGGAGAGATAGGCCGCCGCCGCGTCGCGGGCGTTGACCTCGGCGCAGGTGGCATGGAGCAGATGGGAGCGGCCCGACCCCTTGGCTCCCCAGAAATAGAGGAAGGGCGAGCCCTGACCGATGGCCGCATTCTTGAGGGCGGTGATCAGATGGGCGTTGTTGCCGGGATAAAAACTGACGAAGGTTTCATCATCCGGTAGTTGTACGGCTAAAGACAGTTGGGCCGGTTGCTTCACTCGTTGGGCTTTGACTGTGATATTTGCGGGCAAGTGTATCACCAGCGGGGCAGATAGAGAACCGCCCGGACCATGCCGGGCGGTCAGGATCCTTCCCCGGGATCAGGGCTGCGACCATTGATAGCGCAGGCCGCTCTCGTTGTCTTCCACCTGATGCAGGCGGCTCTCCAGTTGCAACCCCCTCACCAGCTCGGCCTTGTCCCCTTGCAGCGAGAGGTTGAAGGTCACCTTGTCCCCTTCCAGCTTGCCGATAGCCACCTTGGTGACACTTGCCATCCCCTGCAGCAGCTTCTGGATCTGGATCATGCCATCGATATCGGACAGCCCCTCCACCACCAGGGTCTGGCTGGAGGCGACACCGGAGAGACGGGTACCGTACTGCTGCACCAGCCAACCGGCAAGGGCATCGGCAAAGCCCTTTGCCACCTCGGCCTGGGTACCTGAACCCGAGCCCTTGGTCAGCTCGGTCAGCTCTCCTGCCTGCGCCCCCGGCTTGGTACCATAAAGACCCCAGTCGATGCTCCAGGCCTCCCCCTCCGGGCTCAGTTTGCCGAGCACCACCATTTCGGCGCCGTAACGCTGGCTCGCCTTGAGCACGGGATCGGCAAAGCGGCCCCAGACATCGGTGGCATTGACCGCCATGTTGTCATCCAAGTCCATCAGCGGGAGACTGACCGGCAGCCCCATGGCCTGGGTCTGGGCACGCAGCGCCTCGGACCAGCCATCGCCGGACTGATCCGGCAGAATGCGCCGCTCCCCTTCGTCGACCACCACCCAGATGGCGACCTGCGGCCGCACCGGGCCAAGCAGGGCAAACTTGCTCTGGCCGACCAGGGCGTTCACCTTGGCCACATTGAAATCCGCCTTGAGAAACTTGACCGAGCCGATGTCCTGATAGCTGTATTGCTGCACGTAATCCGCCGGCGCCGCCAGAGCCTTCACCACATCCGGCTGGGTGAGGATATCGCGCTTGCCCGTCACCTTGACGAGCACGTCCCCCAGCGCCTGGGACTGGGCGGCCGTCATGTCGCCACTGGTGGGAGCCTTGCCCTGATAGAGGTCGGTTACCTGGGCGGCCGACACCACGAGTGGCAGACAGCAGCAGAGGAGAGTCGCTAAGCGTTTCAGCATAAAGAAGATTCTCGAAATGGGGGATGGTGCTTATGGTAGCGGCAAGGCGCGCATGGCAGCAAGCAAAGGGGGGAGAAACAGCGGAGCCGGCAGGGTGCCGGCTCCGTTTGCGCGCCTTGGGCGCGGCGATGGGGTGATGCTTACTTGGTGCCGAAGATCTTGTCGCCAGCATCCCCCAGACCCGGGACGATATAGCCCTTCTCGTTCAGCCCCTGGTCGATGGAGGCACAGAACAGCTCCACGTCCGGGTGAGCGGCTTCCAGGGCCTTGATGCCTTCCGGCGCGGCAACCAGCACCAGCACCTTGATGGACTGGCAACCTTTCTTCTTGAGCAGGTCGATGGTGGCGATCATGGAGCCGCCGGTGGCCAGCATGGGGTCGATGACCAGGGCCAGACGCTCTTCGATGTTGCTGACGATCTTCTCGAAGTAGGGGACAGGCTGCAGGGTCTCTTCATCGCGATAGATACCGACCACGCTGACGCGGGCGCTCGGCATGTGCTCCAGCACCCCGTCCATCATGCCAAGACCGGCGCGCAGGATGGGCACGACGGTGACCTTCTTGCCCTTGATCTGGTCGACTTCCACAGGGCCGTTCCAGCCATCGATGGTCACTTTTTCGGTTTCGAAGTCAGAGGTCGCTTCGTAGGTCAACAAACTGCCCACTTCCTTGGCCAGTTCACGGAAACGCTTGGTGCTGATGTCGCCTTCGCGCATCAGGCCGATCTTGTGCTTGACCAGGGGGTGTTTGACTTCAACGACTTTCATTATTATCTCCTCTAACCGGCGCCAAAAAAATCGCGGAATCATACAACAAAAGCCACGGCTTGTAGAGCTTTTCGATTCAAAAACGCGCAAACGATTTTCTTTCTGGTTTTTCGTACCCGCTGGTAGAATACGCCCCGAATTTTACCCTCCACTTCTTTATATGACGGGGAATACGCGTGACTGACAAAACCTCACTGAGCTACAAGGATGCTGGCGTAGATATCGATGCCGGCAATGCACTGGTTGAACGTATCAAGGGCGTGTCAAAACGCACTCGTCGTCCTGAAGTCCTTGGTGGTCTTGGCGGCTTTGGGGCCCTGTGTCAAATCCCTGCTGGCTACAAGGAACCGGTACTGGTCTCCGGTACCGACGGGGTGGGCACCAAGCTGCGTCTGGCCATCGACCTGAAGAAGCACGACACCGTGGGGATCGACTTGGTCGCCATGTGCGTCAATGACCTCATCGTGCAGGGCGCCGAGCCCCTCTTCTTCCTCGACTACTATGCCACCGGCAAACTGGACGTGGACACTGCCGCTGCCGTGGTCACCGGCATCGGCGCCGGCTGCGAACAGTCCGGCTGTGCCCTGGTCGGCGGTGAAACTGCCGAAATGCCTGGCATGTATGAAGGGGAAGATTACGACATCGCCGGTTTCTGCGTCGGCGTGGTGGAAAAGAGCGAGATCATCGACGGCAGCAAGGTTGGCGAAGGGGATGCCCTGATCGCCCTGGCCGCCAGCGGTCCCCACTCCAACGGCTTCTCCCTCATTCGCAAGATCCTGGAAGTCTCCAAGGCCGACGTGCAGCAGCCGCTGGGTGACACCACCCTGGCCAACGCCCTGCTGGAGCCGACCCGCATCTATGTGAAGCCCGTGCTCAAGCTCATCAAGGAGTGCGAGATCCACGCCCTGTCCCACATCACTGGCGGCGGCTTCTGGGAGAACATCCCGCGCGTGCTGCCCGCCAACACCCAGGCGGTCATCGACGAGCAGAGCTGGCAGTGGCCGGCGGTGTTCAGCTGGCTGCAACAGGCAGGCAACGTCACCCGCCACGAGATGTATCGCACCTTCAACTGCGGCGTCGGCATGATCATCGCCCTGCCGGCGGATCAGCTGGACAAGGCACTGGCCCTGCTCAAGGCCGAAGGCGAGAACGCCTGGCACATCGGCCACATCGCCAAGGCGGCCGATGGTGAGGAGCAGGTCATCATTCAATGAATGATCGGATCAACGGCCAGATGACCTCCCCTATGAAACGCATCCTCGTCCTCATCTCAGGCAGCGGCAGCAACCTGCAGGCCATCCTCGATGGCTGTGCCGGCGGCAAGATTGCCGGTCAGGTGGTCGGCGTCATCAGCAACAAGGCTGATGCCTATGGCCTGGTGCGTGCCAGGGAAGCCGGGGTGGCAACCGCCATCCTGGCCCAGCAGCAGTTCGCCAGCCGGGAGGAGTATGATGCCGCCCTGCTGGCCCTGATGGCGGATTATCAGCCGGATCTGGTGGTGCTGGCCGGCTTTATGCGGATCCTGAGCGCCGACCTCGTGCGCCACTTCGCGGGGAGGATGATCAACATCCACCCCTCGTTGCTGCCAAAATACCAGGGTCTGCACACCCACCAGCGCGCCATCGAGGCCGGTGATGACGAGCACGGCGCCAGCGTCCACTTCGTCACCGAAGAGCTCGACGGCGGCCCGGTGATCCTCCAGGCACGGGTCCCCATCTTCGAAGGGGACAGTGCAGACGAGGTCGCCGCCCGGGTCCAGGTGCAGGAGCACAGCATCTACCCACTGGTGGTGCAGTGGTTCTGTGAAGGGCGCTTGCAGATGCGAGAAGGGTCTGCCTTCCTCGATGGCAAGCAGCTTGGCCTGGCAGGCTATGCCAGCGAGTAACCGCGAGCAGCAGTAAGACACAACAAGGGAGGCTCAGGCCTCCCTTGTCATTTCTATCGGCCAGCGCAATGGCTGTCATCACGTCCGATGACGCCGCTGCGCGGCTCATCGGCCCTACACCGGATTGTCGATATCTATAAAGGTCACCTCCAACCCGTGTACGGTGGCGAGCCACTCTCCCAGCGCCTTGACGCCGTAGCGCTCGGTGGCGTGATGGCCTGCGGCGTAGAAGTGCATGCCCATCTCGCGGGCGGTGTGGATGGTCTGCTCGGAGGCTTCGCCGGAGATGAAGGCATCGATGCCCTGCTCCGCCGCCTGGCTGATGTAGCTCTGGCCACCGCCGGTGCACCAGGCCACGGAGCGGATGAGCTCGGGACCACTGTCACCACAATGAAGCGGCTCGCGACCGAGACGCTCGGCAATCAGCTTGGCAAAATCGCTGCCGCTCATGGGCTCCTCCAGCTTGCCCACCATGGCCACGCTCTTGCTGTTCCAGGGCTCGAGACCGCGACGCACCTTGATGCCGAGCAGCCTGGCAAGCTGGGCGTTGTTCCCCACCTCGGGGTGCACGTCCAGCGGCAGGTGGTAGGCAAACAGGTTGATGTCGTGGGTCAAGAGGGTCTTGAGACGACGCTGCTTCATGCCGGTGATCTGGGCCGGCTCGCCGCTCCAGAAGTAGCCGTGATGAACTAGGATGGCATCGGCCCCGGCGGCCACGGCGGCATCGATGAGGGCCTGGCTGGCGGTGACGCCGGTCACCACCTTGCGAATGCGCTCGCGCCCCTCCACCTGCAGGCCGTTGGGGCAGTAATCCTTGATGGCATGGGGTTCGAGCAGGTGGTTGAGCAGGCTTTCCAGTTTACGATGAGAGATCATGGGGGTCTCCTAGCTGGGCTCCCCACGCACTGTGCGGGGAGCCGGATTCCGATCGTCAGGGCCCATGATAATCGAGCCGGACCGGCAAGGCCATGCGCCTGTCAGGCCTAGGCGGGCAACTCGATGCCGGCGTCACGCATCTGGGCCAGCTTGTAGCGCAGGGTGCGCGGGCTGATGCCGAGCTTGTCGGCCACCGCTTTGCGACTGCCGTTGCACTCCTGCAGGGTGTCCAGAATGATCTGGTGCTCCTGCAGCTTGAGTTCGCCGCCAAGCCCCTCCCCTGACAGCCGCTCAAGCGGCCGCACCAGGGTCTCGTCCGTCTCTTCCAGGATCAGGTGCTCACAGTCGATGAGGCCGTCTGGGCAGAGGATCAGGGCGCGCTGCACCACGTTGTCGAGCTCGCGCACGTTGCCGGGCCAGGGGTGAGCCATCAGACGCTCTCGGGCGCCCTCTGCAAGCTGCGGCGTCGGCAGCCCCATCTGGCTGGCATGCAGCGCCAGCAGATGCTCCGCCAGGGGAAGAATGTCCCCCGGGCGCTCCCAGAGCGCCGTCCAGCGCAGGGGGAAGACGTTGAGGCGGTAGTAGAGATCTTCGCGGAACAGCCCGTCCTGCACCGCTTTTTTCAGATCCCGGTTGCTGGTGGCAATGACCCGCACATCGAGGGGGATCATTTTGCGGCTGCCGAGCCGCTCCACCTCTTTCTCCTGCAAGACCCGCAGCAGCTTGGCCTGCAGTCCCAGATCCATCTCGGTGATCTCGTCGAGCAGCAGGGTTCCTCCCTGAGCCTGCTCGAACTTGCCAGGGCACCCCTGCACCGCACCGGTGAAAGCGCCCTTCTCGTAGCCAAACAGGGTCGCTTCCAGCATGTTCTCCGGAATGGCGGCGCAGTTGATGGCGACGAAGGCCTGTTCTGCCCGGTTGGAGTGGTCGTGAATGTAGCGAGCCAACACCTCCTTGCCCGTCCCGCTCGGGCCGGTCACCATGACGGTGGCTTCGCTTCTCGCCACCCGGGTCGCCAGCTGGAACAGCTCCGCAGTCCTAGGGTCCCCGTACACCACGGCCCGCTTCTCCACCTTCTGGGCCGGCACATAACGGCTGACCTGGTTGAGCAGCACCTCGGGGGAGAAGGGCTTGGCCAGATAGTCGATCGCCCCCTCGCGCATGGCGCGCACCGCCCCGTCGATGTTGGCGTAGGCAGTCATCAGGAGCACAGGCACCTGGGGATATTGCTGGCGGATGTTGGCGAGCAGGGTCAGGCCATCCATGCCCCCCATCTGGATGTCGGAGATCACCATGTCAAAGCGCTGACGGGACAGGGCAAGCAGGGCCCGCTCGCCGCTGTCCACCTCGCGGCACTCATACCCACCGAGCAGCAGGGTATCCACCAGCGCCTCGCGCAGGCCGTTGTCATCTTCCACCACCAGAATGCGAGCCTGGGTCATGCCACACCTCCTACAACCAACATGGCCTTGTCGAGAATCATCTTCACCGGCGCTCCGGCTTTTGCGCGCCTCATGCCACGCCCCCCAACTGAACCTGTTGCTGATGCAGGGGGAAGGACAGGGTAAAACAGGTGCCCTCGCCAGGGACCGAGGCCACGCTTACCTCTCCCTGATGGGCTCGTACCACCGACTGCACCACCGCAAGACCGAGGCCCGTGCCTTGGGATCGGGTGGTAAAGAAGGGTTCGAAGATCTGGTTGAGCAGGGAGGGGGCCATCCCCTTGCCGTTGTCGATGACCCGCATCTCCACCCGGTTGCCGCTGCGCACAGCGCTCACCAGGAGCGAATCGGCGCCGGCCTGCCGGGCATTGGCGATGAGGTTGTTGATGGCCCCCGCCAGAGCACTGCTGTTGGCAAGCAGACAGAGATCGGGCTCAGGGGCCTCCAGATGCAAGGCGCAGCCCTGCTGCTGGCAGAAGGCTTCGGCCCCCGCCTGCACTTCCGCCAGCAAGCCCTGCACCGAGAGGGGCGCCACCACCTGGTTGTCGCCATTGCGGGCAAACAGCAGGATGTCGTTGATCTGCTTCTCGAGATCCTGCAGGCGCGCCATCAATTTTTGCTGGAACTGGCTGCGGGATTCAGGCTTGAGGGTGCGGTTGGCCAGGTTGGCCGCATAGAGCATGGCGGCGGAGAGCGGGGTGCGGATCTGGTGCGCCAGGGAAGCCGCCATGTTGCCAAGGGCGGAGAGACGCTTCATGTGGTTGACCCTGTCCTGCAACTGGCGGGTCTCGGTCAAGTCGGTAATGAACACCAGTTGGCCGGGCTGATCCGGCAGCGGCTGGGTCGACAGCTGAACCCGGCGACCGTCTCGCAAGGAGATCTCGTGACCGTCATCCTCACGGGGTTCGAAGCAGCGGGCAATGATCTGGCGCCAGGAGAGGCCTTCCAGTGGCTCTCCCAGCAGCGCCAGGGCGGCAGGGTTTGCACGGGTGATCAGCCCCTCGCCATCGAGCAGCAGCACGCCGGTCGGCAGCGCCGTGAAGATGGCGTAAAGCTGACTCACTTCATGTGACTGGAGGGGGACATCCTGCTGCAAGATTGTCATAAAGCTGACCTCAAACTGGCGATTGAGTCAGCTTATTCAATTTCCATGCCAGCAAAATAGACGTTATTTATCAATGTATTGGGTCAATGCGTCAAAGCATTGACCTCAATTGTCCTTGCTCATGCCGTACTTCTTCATCTTCTCCACCAGGGTGGTGCGGCGCATGCTGAGCAGGTCGGCGGCGCGGGCCACCACCCCGTCCTGGGACTCCAGGGCCTGGCGGATCAGCTCCACCTCGAGGTCGGCCAGCATCTCCTTGAGGTTGACCCCCTCTTGAGGCAACTGCATGGGCAGGGGCATGGCGATGCCGGGATCCAGCTCTGGTGGGGACTGGAACACGGCAGCCAGGGCGTCCCGCTCGTCCATCTCGGTGAGCCGCTCATCTCGTGGCTCGCAGGGCAGCAGGCGATAGCGGCCGGGCAGATCCGCCACATCGACGATCTGGTTCGGATAGAGGATGAGCAGGCGCTCGATGAGGTTGGACAGCTCGCGCACGTTGCCGGGCCAGGCGTACTGCATCAGGGACTCCATGGCGCGCTGGGTCAGACGGATGATCCCCTTGTGCTGTTCGGCATGGCGATTGAGCAGCTCCTGCAGCAGCAGCGGGATGTCGTCGGCCCGATCCCGCAGGGGGGGCGTCTCGATGGGGAACACATTGAGGCGGTAGTAGAGATCTTCGCGAAATGCCAGGGTGCGGATCATGGCTTCCAGATCCCGGTGGGTCGCCGCGATCACCCGCACATCGGCCTGGACGGCCTTGCCGCCCCCGACCCGGTCGAACTGGCGCTCCTGCAGCACCCGCAGCAACTTGACCTGCATCGGCAGCGGCATGTCGCCGATTTCGTCGAGGAAGAGGGTGCCCCCCTGGGCCAGTTCGAAGCGGCCGCGCCGGGCGGCAATGGCACCGGTGAAGGCCCCTTCTCGTGACCGAACAGCTCGCTCTCGAGCAGCTCCGCCGGAATGGCGCCGCAGTTGATGGGCACGAAGGGGCCCGCGCTTCGGGCGGACAGCTCGTGGATGGCGCGAGCCACCACCTCCTTGCCGGTTCCGGACTCACCGAGGATCAGTACGTTGGCGTCGGTCTCGGCCACCTGGCCGATAAGACGGCGCACCTCCTGGATGCCCCTCCCCTTGCCCACCAGCAGGCGCAGCAGGGTCTGACCCTTGTCGTGGGTCTGATGACGGGGATGCAGGGAGATGAAGGCCTGGCAGAAGTGCAGATGACGGGTGAGGGACTCATAGGTAAAGGGCGCCTCGGCCACCCCGATGAAGTTGCTGCAACCATGGCTCGCCGGCATCAGGGAGAGGAAGGGCAGACGAGGATGGGCGGCAAGCAGCTCACTCAGGGCGCGCTCGCGCAGTTCCCCGGCCAGAATCCCCTGCAAGGGCCCGGCAGTCTCGATGGCCACATCGAGATCGCTCTCAACCACCTCCTGCCAGGGGATCCCCATGAAGGAGAGCACAGTCCCCAGTTGCTGGCGCCGCACATCATCGGCATCAACAAGCAGCACACCCATAGCCATCCTATCCATATTTTCACACCTGACGCCAAACTATTGTTTTTTAAGTGCTTATTAAAACCAATTTCGCACTGTGTCATAAGGGGGACAAAGTGCCAAAATTATGGCGGATTGTCAAAACTTGTCACATCCTCCCGGACCCTGGCGGGACGGGGATCACGCTTCCAGCCAGATTGAGTATCGGATGAAAACCAGCGAAGGGGAAAGAATGACGCCGACAGGGTGCGGCGTCAGAGGAGGGATCAGTGTTTCACGCTCTCCTGGGGAGCGGCATAGCGGCACTCGGGAAACCGGCTGCAGGCGAGGAACAGGCGACCGGCATGGGGACCCTTTCGTGCTTCCCGTGCCACCAGGGGCGCGGCACAGCGGGGGCAATGAGGGATCGTCTCCCGGGGCTCCTCCTCATCCGGATCGAGGAAGGGATTCTCCTCCATCAACACGGGCATTGCCTCTCCGGCCTGGGGGGGCGGCACCTGGGGCTCCCTGGCAGCCCCCGGGTGTGACGTGCCCAGATCGACACCATCGAGCAGCAGCGGGCTGAAGGTCGGTTCGCGGCGCTCGCCGGGCAGCAGGTCATCCACCGGCGCCGTCGTTCTCGCCAGCAGGGGCAGCAGTTGCTCCCGCAACTCGTCGACCTGGTAGTGGCTGCTGGCCGGGATCTGCAACAGCGGCAGACCGGCGCCATCGCAGGCCGCCTTCAGGAAGAGATCCCGCGCCTTGCGCTTCTGGTGGCGGTGCCCCTCGTCATCCAGCTCC
This sequence comes from Aeromonas sp. R5-1, assembly GCF_040908265.1. NCBI lineage: Bacteria > Pseudomonadati > Pseudomonadota > Gammaproteobacteria > Aeromonadales > Aeromonadaceae > Aeromonas > Aeromonas sp. R5-1. Next base: position 25,399 of record NZ_JBFODJ010000105.1, on the reverse strand, counting down.
ACGGCACACAGGAAAGAGAGATCCGCCGGGTGGCAGAGCAGAAAATCGAAGTGCTTCTCCCCTATCTTGCCGAGCGCCTGCTGGCGCTTGCCCTTGCCAAGGTGCGCCTCGGGCGTCAGTACATAGGAGGCTCGTACCTTGGCAAAGACACGGGCCTTGTCCCCCACCGCCTGATCCAGCACCCCGAAGAAGGTGCGCTCGGCTGGGCTCATCAAGGTTTCCTGCAGATCATAGGGCTCGGCTTTGCCCCCTTTCTCCCTGCGCCAGACGATCACCAGCAGGAGCAACCCCAGCAACACGGCTCCCGATACGACAAGGCTATTCATACACGCACATCCCGTTTACAAGACAAATTCAGTTCACACCAGAGGAAGGGGCACACTCTACCACGGGGAAAGCGACTCAGGCAGCGCAGAAATCAAGCCCGTCCCGGCATTCGCGTTTTTTCACTGAATTTGCGCAAGGCGGGCTTCATATGGCCTGTCACAGCAGGCACAATGCTAGAGCCCATGGACGTTCTGGCGCACTCCCGTCGCCGCCAGGCGTCAACGGACCCCACGCAGCCCCATTCAAGGAGAGCAGGATGCAAAAGCAATTGGTCGTCACCGTGATCGGCGCAGACAAACCCGGGATCGTCGAGAGCCTGGCCGATACCATCACCCGGCAGCAGGGCAACTGGCTGGCCAGCTCCATGAGCGAGCTGGCGGGGCAATTTGCCGGTATTTTGCACGTCGCCGTGCCTGACGAGCATTACCGCAGCCTGTGCGAGGCCCTGGTGATGCTGCCTGGCCTCACCGTGAGCTTCGCCGAAGGGCAGCTCAGCCCGCAACCGGCCCATCAGGTGATGCTGAGCGTCACCGGCAACGACAGACCGGGCATCGTCCACGAAGTGGCCAGCATCCTGCGACAGCTCAACATCAACGTCGCCGACCTCACCACAGGTTGCGAACCTGCGCCCCACTCAGGCGCCCCCCTCTTCTATGCCCACGCCCTGGTGGCCCTGCCGCCGCAGCTCGAACTGGACGATCTCGTCACGGCCCTGGAGTCCCTCTCCGACGACCTCGTCGTCGACATCGATCAGGATCTGAGCGAATAGTGTCGCCTGTCATAAATTTGTCATGGTTTGACGCCATAACTTCCGCGCAGACGCAACCAGAGCAAAGAGGCACCAGATGAGCACCGACAAGCAGTATGAAGAGAAAGAGCTTAGCTGGCTCTCATTCAATGAACGGGTGTTGCAAGAGGCGATGGACAAGACGGTACCCCTCATCGAGCGGGTTCGCTTCCTCGGGATTTTCTCCTCCAATCAGGACGAGTTCTTCAAGGTACGGGTGTCGGACGTCAAGCGCCGCATCCTCATCAACGAAGTCCACGGCGGCGACGACGAGGCCAAGGTGCTGCTGCGCGCCATCCAGCAGAAGGTGATGGCGCTCGGCGAGGCGTTCGACAACACCTACAAGGAGCTGCTGATCGCGCTGGCTCGCCACAACATCTTCCTGGTGAACGAAAGCCAGCTCTCCGAGTCCATCCAGCAGTGGCTGCGGATCTTCTTCCGGGAAAAGGTGCTGCGCCACATCATCCCCATCCTCCTCAACAAGGAGGTCAACCCGGTCAAGTTCCTGAAAGACGAGCACACCTATCTCGCCATCGAGATGAAGAAGAACGGCCAGGTGATCCAGTACGCCCTGGTGGAAGTGCCCACCGACGATCTGCCCCGCTTCTTCCAGCTACCACCAGAGGGCACCCGTCGCAAGAAGCAGATCATCATCCTGGACAACGTCATCCGCTTCTGTCTGGACGAGATCTTCAAGGGCTTCTTCGACTACGACGAGATTGCCGCCTACGCGGTCAAGCTGACCCGGGATGCCGAATATGACCTCTCCGACCAGCTGGACCTCAGCTTGGTCGACAAGATGAGTGACGGCTTGAAACAGCGCCTCACCGCCATGCCGGTGCGCTTCGTCTACGAGCGGGAGATGCCGGCGGCCATGATAAGCTTCTTGAAGCTCAAGCTGCAGATCAGCTCCTACGACGCCATCATGCCCGGTGGGCGCTATCACAACTTCAAGGATTTCATCGGCTTCCCCAATGTGGGCCGGGATTACCTGGAAAACCCCAAGCTGCCGGCCCTCGATTGCCGCGACTTTGACGGCTTCGTCAACGCCTTCGACGCCATCGCCAAGCAGGACATCCTGCTCTACTACCCGTACCACAAGTTCCACCACTTCACCGAGCTGGTGCGCCAGGCGGCCTTCGACCCGGCGGTCAGCGCCATTCGCATCAACATCTACCGGGTGGCCAAGAAGTCGCGGATCATCCACTCCCTCATCGACGCCGCCAACAACGGCAAGAAGGTGACCGTGGTGGTGGAGCTGCGCGCCCGCTTCGACGAGGCAGCCAACATCGACTGGGCCAACATCCTGACCGACGCAGGCGTCAAGGTAGTGTTCGGGGTGCCCAGCCTCAAGATCCACTCCAAGCTCTGCCTCATCACCCGCCACGAGAACGGCGAGGCGGTGCGCTACGCCCATATCGGGACCGGCAACTTCAACGAGAAGACCGCCAAGATCTACACCGACTTCTCCCTGCTGACCCGCCATCCGGACATCACCGCCGAGGTGGAGAGCGTGTTCGAGTACATCGAGTACCCGTACCGGCGCTACAAGTTCAACCACCTGCTGGTCTCCCCCATCAACAGCCGCCGCCAGCTCTATCGCCTCATCGACAACGAGCTGGCCAACGCCAAGGCGGGGCAACCCAGCGGTATCACCCTCAAGATCAACAACCTGGTGGACAGAGACCTCATCAACCGGCTCTATGCCGCCGGCCAGGCCGGGGTGCCCATCCAGATGATCATCCGGGGCATGTGCGCCCTGCGCCCGGGGGTGCCGGGTCTGAGCGACAACATCCGGGTCATCAGCATCATCGACCGTTTCCTCGAACATCCGCGGGTGATGGTGTTCCACAACAAGGGCAATCCCCAGCTCTATATCTCCAGTGCCGACTGGATGAGCCGCAACATCGACGGTCGCATCGAGGTGGGCACCCCCATCTATGACGAGCGGCTCAAGCAGCGCATCCTCGACATTCTCGAGCTACAACTGAGTGATACCTGCAAGGCGCGGGTGATCGATGCCGACCAGAAGAACGAGTACGTGAAGCGGGGCAACCGCCGCAAGGTCCGTTCCCAGGTGGCGATTTACGACTACCTCAAACGCATAGAGTCAAACCATGGACAATAGTCTGTACGCCGCTGTCGATCTGGGCTCGAACAGCTTCCATATGGTCATTGCCCGCCTCACCGAGGGGCGGATGCAGATCATCGATCGCATCAAGGAGCGAGTGCGCCTCGCCGAAGGGATGGATGAGCAGCGCCGCATGTCCCCGGAGGCCATGGCGCGCGGGCTGGACTGCCTCGCCCTGTTCGCCGAGCGGCTCACCAACATCAAGCCGGATCAGATCCGCATCGCCGGCACCTACACATTGCGCCGCGCCAGCAACGCTCGCGACTTCGTGCGCGAGGCGGCCAAGGTGCTCAACCACCCCATCGAGATCATCAGCGGCCAGGAAGAGGCCCGCCTCATCTATCAGGGGGTCGCTCATACCCAGCACATCGAGGGCCAGGTGCTGGTGGTGGACATCGGCGGCGGCAGCACCGAGCTCATCATTGGTGAGGGGTTTGAGCACAAGGCGCTCACCAGCCGCAAGATGGGCTGTGTGAGCTTCACCCAGAGCTTCTTTGGCAACGGCAAGCTCGGCGAGAAGGCCTTCAACGCCGCCGTGCTGGAGGCCCAACATCAGCTCGCCCCCATCATCAACCAGTACCGCAAGCTGGGCTGGCAGAGCTGCCTCGGCAGCTCGGGCTCCATCCGCACCGTGCGCGACGTGTTGCAGGGAGAAGAGTGGACCGATGGTGCCATCACCCTGGCGGGACTGGAGCGGCTGAAGGAAGAGATGCTCAAGCACAAGCGGGTCGACCAGCTCAAACTGGCGGGCCTCACCGAGGAGCGTCAGGGGGTGTTCGCCGCCGCGGTGGCCATCCTGCTCGGGCTCTTCACCTCCCTGCCCATCGAGCGGATGGAGTACTCCGACGGCGCCCTGCGCGAAGGGTTGCTCTACGAGTTCGAGGAGCGCCTGCAGCATCACGACATTCGCGAACGTACCGCGCTTGCACTCAGCACCCACTATCGCATCGACAAGCGCCAGGCCACCCGGGTGGAGAGCAGCGTCCTCTCCCTGTTCGACGCCCTGAGCGGCCCCTGGGAGATGCCGGAAGAGCCCTATCGCGCCATCCTCGGCTGGGCGGCGCGGTTGCACGAAATCGGCCTTGCCATCAACTACAGCGGCATCCACAAACACTCCGCCTACATCTTGCAAAACACCGACCTGCCCGGCTTCAACCAGGACGATCAGGCCTTGCTGGCGGCCCTGGTGCGCTTTCATCGCAAGGGGCTCAAGCTCTCCGAGCTGCCGGCCCTGCCCAACCACGACGAGCAGACGGTGCTGCGCTGCATCCGCATCCTGCGCCTCGCGGTGGCGGCCCACCACAGGCGTCAGGACAACCTGCTGCCCGAGTGGAACGTGCAGGCCGCCGGGGATCAGCTGGTGGTCACCCTGCCCCTGGACTGGTGCGACGAGAACAAGTTGCTGATGCAGAACCTGGAAAAGGAGCACCGCTACTGCCACGAGCAGGGTTGGCCCCTGCTGTTCCAACTCGGGTGATCCGCTCCTCTACGCAAAAAAGGCAGCCGATGGCTGCCTTTTTTGTCTCTTGTGCTTTCCTACTGCAGATCCGGCAGGATCAGCTTGGCTATCTCGAAGTAGATGATGAGGCCGGTACCGTCCACCAGGGTAGCGATGAAGGGGGCGGAAACCACCGCCGGGTCGATGCGAAAGCGACGCAGCACCATGGGGATCACCGAGGCGACGGTGGCGCTCCAGAGCACGATGGCGACGATGGTCAGGGTCACCACCATGCCGATCTCGGGCCCCACCCCCAGGCTCCAGGCCCGCACCCAGGCCGCCAGTGCGATGGCGGCCGAGATGAGCAGACCGGTGGAGATCTCCTTTTTCAGCACGGTGCCGAGGTTTTTCAAGCTCACCTCCCCCACCGCCATGGCACGCACTATGGTGGTGGTGATCTGGGTGCCGCTGTTGCCACCGGTACCGATGAGGAGCGGGATGAAGAAGGCCAGGGCGATGGCCGCCTCCAGCTGCTCTTCAAAGGCCCGCAGCACGGTACCTGTGTAGGCTTCCGCCACGAACAGGATCAGCAGCCAGCCCACCCGCTTGCGCCACAGCTGCCAGGGGGTGGCCTGCAGATAGGGGGTATCCAGCGGCGAGGAGCCCCCTTGCAGCTCCGCATCCTCGGTGGACTCCAGCTCCAGGATGTCGGCGGCATCGTCCACGTGGAAGACCCCCACCAGACGACCCTGATCTTCCACCGGCAGGAGCGAGAGGTCGCGGTCAATGAGCAGGCGGGCCGCCAGCTCCTGATCCGCCCGGGCGTTGATGCGCACCGCCTCCCCCTCCATCAGCTCCCCCACCGGCAGCAGCGGATCGGCGATCAGCAGCGACTTGAGGGAGACGCTGCCAAGCAGGCGCTGCTCGCCGTCAACCACATAGAGATGACCGAACAGCCTGGCCTGATCCCAGGCGCCGTGGATCAGCTGCTTGGCGCTTTCCACCGTCGCATCGGCCTCTACTGCCAGGTATTCGTGGCGCATGTTGGCCCCCACCGACTCGTTCGGCCAGGCCAGCAGGGACTGGAAAGCTTTACGGGCGGGGTCTGGCAGCCGGGCGAGCAGGGTCTTGCGATCGTGCTCGTCGAGCCTGCGCAGGATGGCCAGCAGGTCACGACGGGCCAAGGTGCCCTGCAGTATTCCCACGATGCTGCCATGCAGCCTGAGCAGCAGATGGCCGGCACACTCCGCCGGGAGGGAGGCGAGCAAGGACGCCCCTTCCGGCATGGAGAGGGTATCGAAGATGCAGTTGAGCTCTTCCGGGCGCAGGGTCAGAAGCTGATCGGCACGGGCCACCGGATCCAGGTTGTGCGCCAGCCAGTTGCGCAAGGCAACCGGGTCGAGCAGTTGATGACGATTGAGCAGGGTGTGTGTTTTCTTCATCACAGATGTCCTCATGTGATTTCAGGCGAACCTGAACGCCTCCGGCACCTGGCCGGATGCAACGGCAAGAAAACAGCAATTTGATTGACGAGTAACAGGCAGGAAATGACGCCGTCCGGCGTGTTTTCATCCCCACGTACCAGCTTTAGCACTGCATAACGTATCCGGCATGCCGGAAGCCACTTGGGTTGACACCTTAATCCGATGAAAACTGTCCTGATCTTGGGCGTCTCTGGACGTCGTGAGATCAGTGGCCTGTGTTTATGCAGGAGCCTCGCCTAACGAGATGCTGCGAACATTGATTGCACGGCGCGACCGTGCGGGCGGCATCATCTGCCCAGGCGCAGGTCGAGTCAAGGCAAACGGGCCCCTGGCAACGGGTTGTTACAAATTGGCCGGACGGCGGGCCTTTCATGAAACGAGGCTCCCCCGTGCGTGGCACGGGGGAGCCTGCGGTCAACGGATGAACGTCAGCGGATATAGTCGAAGAGGGTCAGCTTGCTTATCTTGCTGAAGGCGAGCTGGGAGGCGCTCATGGCTGCATCCTCCTTGGAGAGGGCCGCGATCACCTCGTACATGTCCGCCTCGGACACCTTGGCCCGCGCCTGCTGGTTCAGGGTGCTGAGTCCGTCGTTGGAACTCATCACCTGCTCCAGGCTGTTCATCCTTCCCCCCAGCTCCCCCAGTCCCCGGTCTATCTTGGTTCTGGCGTTGCTCATGTGGGTGGTGGCATCGGAGACCGCCAGCTGGAAATCGCTCTCGGACAGGGTCGGATCGCGCATGGCGGAGATGAAATCGGACATGCCATTGAGGATGTTGTCGTTTTTCGGGGTATCCAGCACGAAGTTCTGGGTCGCCGACCCCGCAGGGAGGTCGAGGGTGAGCGCCAGGCCGTTGAAGGGGATCTTGTTGCCCGCCACATAGTCGCCGCTTTGCAGCAGGGCGCCACCGCTGTCACGGATCTCGTAGGTGTCCGGCGGCCCGGCCAGGGTGCTGACCGCATACTGGTTGCTCGGCAGGGAAGCATCATAGTTGTTGCGATAGAAGCTCTCGAAGTTCCCCTGATCCGCCACCGACACCTGGATGTTGCCACTGGCGGCGCTGGCGGTGCGCCGGGTCGCCACCATCTCGAACAGATCGAAACCGGAGTCGTTGGCCGGGATCTGCACCGTGGGAGAGACCTGGATGTTGCGCTGCCCCGTGTCCCCCTGGAACACATAGTTGCCGCTGGCATCCTTGACGAAGGGCTGGGTCTTGCTCTGATTGCCGCCGAAGATGTACTCCCCCTGGGAGTTCTTGCTGTTCATCAGGTCGAACATCTGCTTTTGCAGCCCCTCCAGTTCGCTCGCGATGGCGTTGCGTTCCTCGGAGCCCATGGCGGAGTTGTTCGCCTTCTGGATCAGGGTCTGGGCACTCAGCATGGCGTTGTTGAGGGAGGTCAGCACCGTCTCCTCGTGGCCCAGGCTGTTCTCCAGCAGGCTGCCGTTGACGCCGTACTGCTTGAAGAGATCGATCTCCTTGGTCAGCGCCATCTTCTGGCTCATGCCGGCCGGGTCCTCCCCGGAACGGGAGAATTTATCCCCCGTCATCAACTGGTTGTAGGCGGTGTTCTGGCGCTCGCTCACCTTGCTCATGGAGGCAAGGTTGCGGTCATAGATCATGTTGGTGGTGATGCGCATGACTTACCTCACGGAGGAGAGCAGGGTGTCGAAGATGGTCTTGGCGGTGTTCACTATCTGGGCCGAGGCCGCATAGGACTGCTGGAAGCGGATGAGGTTGGCCGCCTCCTCCTCCAGATTGACGCCGGAGACACTCTCGAAGATGGCGGTACTCTGGGTCAGCTTCGCCTCGTTGGCCTGCAGCAGGGTCTTGGCCTGGCTGGTCTTGTTGCCAATGCCGCTCACCAGACCCGAGTAGGCATCGTTGAAGGTCATCTTGTCGTTGCTGGTGGCGGCGTTGTTGTTCTTGCGCACCAGCTCCTTGTTCTGCAGCTCCGCCAGCGCCAGGCCGTTGGCGTTGTCCGCAAAGCCGTCCTTGTTGTAGCTGAGCGTGAAGCTGTCGTTGGCCTCCACCTTGCCGGTGATGCTGAACTCATAACCCGGGCTCTGGGTCGGATCGGCGTAGACCTTGGGCCCCCCAAGGGGGCTCTCGAGGGCGGCCATCAGGTTCTTTCCCTTGCTGGAGGCGGGGGCCACACCGAGCAGGTTGTTGTTCTTGTCATAGACCTCGTAGTTGCCGCTGCCGTCGATCTTGATGACCTGGGGTGCACTCGGGTCCAGAGTGTTGGTGCCAAAACCCGAGCCCGTGCCGGTGTTGTAGACACCGCCCAGCGTTATTTCGCCCGAGCCCAGGTTCTGGGATCCCTTGTCCGCCTTCAGGGGGGATGCCAGCGCGATATCCTCGGGACGGGTGATCGCCTGCTCCAGGTTGGCAGCCGCATTCCGGGTGGGTTGCAACAAGATCTTGTCACCCGCGACCGGAGTGCCGGAGAGATCGATTTCGATGCCATGTCCCGCCACCTCGAAGGTGGCTGGCGGCGTGGTCCCCGTGGCGAGCGAGGTACGCTGCCCGCTGCCGTCGATGGCGAACACCTCGTAACCGGTGGCGCTGTTGAACCGCACCTCGTAGTCGAAGGTGGTGACCTCGCTCCCCTTGCCGGGGACGAAGTTGACGCTGGCCGCCCCGTTACCCTGGTTGCTGGCGTAGGGCAGCCCCTGGCTTCCCTTGAGGGTGAAGAGATCCCCCCCAAGCTCGTTGTCGAGATCCATCCCCAGCCGGTTCTGCTGGTTCATGGCATCCCCCAGGGCGACGGCCAGCTGCCCCAGCTCCCGCTTGGCGGGCTCCAGATCCCGGCGCGCGGTGAAGAGGCCACCGATGGCACCGCCAATATCCTTGTCGTTGATGCTGGCCTGGTTCTTGCCCAGGGTCAGCTGCAGGGAAGGCTCACGGGAATCCGGGTCCCCCGGCACCACCTTGAACTGGGCCACGCCGCCATCGAGCACCAGGGAGTGCCCTGTACTCATGTTGACCAGCATGCTGCCATTGGGCTGGGTCACGGTGCGGATCTCCATCTTCTCGGAGAGCTGGCGAATGGCCTCATCCCGCTGATCGAACAGCATCAGATTCTCTTCAGGGGAGCCTTGGGTGCGGACGATGGCCTGGTTCAGATCGTTGATGCTGTTCAGCAGGCTGTTCACCCTGTCCGTCTCGTCCCCTATGGTGGCGTTGATGGTATCGGACTGCTTGTCGAGCTGGGCGGAGAGGGTATGGAATCTGTCCACCATGCCGCTCAGTTCACTCAGGGTCGTCTTGCGCCCCCCGATCTCGGACGGTGACTCGTTGGCGGTGTGGAAAGCCTTGAAGTAGGAGGTGATGGTGGTCCCCACGCTGTTGCTGGCATCACCGAGCAGGCTGTCGAGCCGGAACAGTTGATCGTAGCGGGTGTTGGCCGCCTGATAGGCGGACGTATCCCGGCGCACCTCGGCCTGGGCATAGGCGTTGATGATGCGCTCGCTCACCATGTCGCCCGTCCCCAATCCGACGGAATTGGTGTAGATCAGGGTGCGTTCACGTACATAGCCCTGGCTATTGACGTTCACTATGTTGTTGCTGGTGGTCTGCAGCAGTCGCTGCTGGGCCAACACACCCGAGGTCCCAATTCCAAGCAGATCGCTTGCCATAGCTTACAGCTCCATCTCTGTGTTCCTGTCTGCAATGTTGCCGGGCGTCGAGTAACCGGCGATGGCATCACTGCGCAACACTTGTTTAAGTTTCCTGGCGTACTGGGGATCGGTGGCATAACCGGCCTGCTGCAACGCCTCGAAGTAACGGTCCGGGCTGTCCACCTTGGCCAGCGCCCCCTTGTAGCGACTCCCAGAGGTCAGGAAATCCACGTAGTCGTTGAAGCTCTCTTCGAACGACTCGTAGGAACGAAACGCCGCCTTCTGGCGCGAGGCCACCCCTTGCTCGTATTCCAGGGTGCTCACCACCGCCTTGGGGCCTTCCCAACGCGGATCGGCCTTGATGCCGAACAGGTTGTGCGTCACGTTTCCGTCTGCATCCTTGATCACCCGCTTGCCCCAGCCACTCTCAAGGGCGGCCTGGGCCACCAGCACCGCCGGGCTCAACCCCAGCTTGTCCGCCGCCTTCTTGGCCAGCGGCATCAGCCTGTCGACGAACTCTTCCGGGCTGTCAAACACCTTCGCGCTGCCATCCAGGGCCGAAGGCCTCTGGCTGCTGCCCATGGGCGGCACGGTGCGGTGGGGGCGTCTTGGCAGGGCCAGCGTACGCTCGGCCCCATTCAGCTCACCCTTCATTTCGTTATCAGCAAAATCTTTGCCAACTTTGGAGGCAGCAATCAGATCGTTGGAGGCACTGGGGGGTTGATAGGGCTTGTAGACTCGCTCGGTACGCTGGGGCAGCTTGAGTACCCGGCCATCCTGATGGGTGAAGGTCTGCTCGGGTGAGAGCTGCCTGGCCACCATCTCGGCAATGCCCAGCCCCCCCTTGCTCGACATGTCGGCAACCCGCTGCTCGTCCAGCATCCCTTCATAGAACTGGGTGTAGCTGCTGTTCATCGGGTTGCCCTCGGTGAGCACCGAGTTGGCCTGGCGCATCCCCTTGAACAGGGTCTGGGTGAAGATGGATTCGAACTGGCGGGCGGCCGCCATCAGGGCCCCTTGCTTCCCCTCCTTGCTCAGGCTCATCTGGCGCAGTTTGTCCAGGTTCTGGACGTCCTGCACCATGCCAATATTGATACCGCTCTGGGTGTCGAACTCTGCCATAACCTACCTCTTTGCCGCCCGTGGCAACCGCTTGCCGCTCACGAAATTACAGAATGACCAGTTGGCCCTGGATCGCGCCCGCCTGCTGCAACGCCTCCAGGATCGCCATCAGATCCCCGGGGGCGACCCCCACCTGGTTCACCGCCCGCACCAGGTCGTCCAGGGTCGCGCCGGTATCAAGCTTGAACATCCGACCGGGATCCTGCTGCACGTTGATGGTGGAGTTGTTGGTGACCGCCGTCTGCCCGCCAGCGAGCGGATTGGGTTGGGAGACCTGCTGGTTCTCGGCGATGGTGACCGTCAGCCCACCGTGGCTGATGGCCGCCGGGCGCAGCTTGACCTCGCTGCCGATGACGATGGTCCCGGTGCGCGAATTCACAATGATCTTGGCGGACTCGCTCGCCGGGTCCACTTCCAGGTTCTCGATGGTGGAGAGGTAGGAGACCCGCTGGGCCGGATCCCGCGGTGCGAATACCTTGATGGAGGTGGCGTCCATCGCCTGGGCGGTGTTCGGACCCACCAGATCGTTGACCACGTCCGCCAGACGGCGGGCGGTGGTGAAGTCCGGCCGGTTCAGGTTGAAGGTGATGGTGTCGCCCTGGCTGAAGGAGTTGGGAACCTCCCGCTCCACGGTCGCCCCGTTGGCGATGCGCCCCACTGTGGGCGTGTTCACCACCACCTTGGAGCCGTCCGCCCCTTCGGCCCCGAGGCCACCGACCACCAGGCTGCCCTGGGCCACCGCATAGACGCGGCCATCCAGCCCTTTCAGGAAGGTCTGGAGCAGGGTGCCGCCACGCAGGCTCTTCGCCTCGCCGATGGCGGAGACGGTGACGTCTATGGTCTGGCCCGGCTTGGAGAAAGGGGGCAGATCCGCGTGGATGGCCACCGGTGCCACGTCCTTGATCTTGGGCTTGATGTTGTCAGGCACCTTGATGCCGAAGTTGTTGAGCATAGTCCTGAAGGTCTGCTCGGTGAAGGCGTTGTTCTTCTCCCCCGTGCCGGGCAGGCCCACCACCAGACCGTAACCGATCAGCTGGTTGCTGCGCACCCCTTCCACCGAGGCGAGGTCCTTGATGCGGGATGCGTGCGCCAGCCCGAAGGGCAGCAGGCAGCACAGCAGGGCAAGCAGACGGAATCGGTTCATGACATCTCCTAACAAAACCTTCCTGATCCGGGACCCGTGAACGCCCCGGACTCTTGAGTCTTAAATGGGCCACCAGGGGCCGTTGAAGAAGCTGGTGAGCCAGCCCTGTTCCTGGGTGTTCGCCAGATCCCCGGTACCGCCGTAATAGATACGCGCATTGGCCACCCGCTGGGAGGAGACGCTGTTTTCCGAGCTCACGTCCTCCGGGCGCACCAGACCGGTGATACGGATATATTCGTTGCCATTGTTGAGCATGATCCACTTCTCGCCGCGCACCAGCAGGTTGCCGTTTGGCAGTACCTTGACCACGCTGACCGAGATGTTGCCCTGCAGGCTGTTGCTCTGATCCGCCTTGGCCTGCCCCTTGAAGGCACTGTTCTGGCCGATGGAGGCCGACAGATCGTAGGGCCCCGCCGTGACCGGCACGCCACCCAGGGTGACGGGGTCGAGCGCCAGCTTGTTGTCCTTGCCGCTCTGGGTGTTGGCCTTTTTCGACGCCGAGGTCGACTCCGCCAACTGGATGGTGATGATGTCACCCACCCGGTGCGCCTTGATGTCCGAGTAGATGCCGTTGACCTGCTCGGGCTGGAAGATGGCGCCGGTCGGGCGCACCGACACCGGCTCCGACTCCCCGTAGACGGGGGCGAAATCCGGGTCATCCGGTTTGGCGGTATTGGGGGTACTGGTGCAACCCGCTAGCGTCAGCAGTCCCAGCATCCATATGGCTTTCATCATGGCACTCCTTTCATCAGGTCCGCTGGGTCAGGAAGGACATCATGGAGTCGACGGCGGAGATGACCTTGGAGTTCATCTCGTAGACCCGCTGAGCCTGGATGAGATTCACCAGCTCCTCGGTCACGTTGACGTTGGAGGTCTCCAGCATCCCCTGCTTGATCACCCCCAGCCCGTCCGCACCGGCAGTCCCCTGAATGGGGGCGCCGCTGGACTGGGTCTCGAGGAAGAGGTTCTCCCCCATGGGCTGCAGGCCGGTGGGGTTGACGAAGTCCGTGGTGTTGATCTGGCCCACCACCTGGGATTGGCCATCCCCCTTGAGCTGGACGGAGACCTGGCCATCCTCCCCCACGGTGACGCTCTGGGCGTTCTCGGGGATCTGGATCTCCGGTTGCAACGGGTAACCGTTGCCCGGGGTGACGATGGTCCCCTCGTCGTTCAGGGTGAACTGGCCGTTGCGGGTATAGGCGGCGCTGCCATCGGGCAGCTGGATTTCGAAGTAGCCGCGGCCGCTGATCATCAGGTCAAGGGAGTTGTCCGTGGTCTGGACGTTGCCCTGACTGTGGTTTTTCTGGGTGGCGACCACCTTGGCCCCCGCCCCCAGCATCAGGCCGGAAGGGAGCTCGGTGTCCGCCGAGGAGCGACCGCCAGGCTGGTTGATGTTCTGATAAAGCAGATCCTCGAAGATGGCCCGCGCCTTCTTGTAGCCCACTGTGCTGGCGTTCGCCAGGTTGTTCGAGGTGACCGAGATGTTGGTCTGCTGGGCATCGAGGCCGGTCTTGCTGATCCAGAGTGCAGGATTCATGGGGTGCTCCTTGATTAGCTGATACGCAGCAGCTGGGTTTGTGCCTCGTCGTTCTCCTCGGCGGTCTTCATGATCTTGACCTGAGTTTCAAACTGACGTTGCAAGCGAATAAGGTTGGTCATCTCGTCGACCACGTTGACGTTGCTCCCCTCAAGGGAGCCGGCGATCAGGCCCACATCCGCAGACGCGGCCTCATTCTGGCCATCCTTGCGGCGAAACAGGCCGTCCTGACCTTTCTCCACCGCATCTGCCGCCGGGTTGACCAGCTTGATACGTTGGAAATCTTCCGGCAGGTTGGCGGCTGCCCCCTCGGGACGGCCGCTGATGGTACCGTCACGATTGATCTCGATCTTCTCCATGGGCAGGGGCAGCACGATGGGCTGACCGGCATCATCCACCACGTTCAGACCGGTGGAGGTCTGCAGATTGCCGGTGGCATTGAGCTGCAGGTTGCCCATGCGGGTATAGGCTTCCGCACCGTTGGGATCCTGCACCGCAATCCAGCCCGGCCCATCGACGGCAACGTCAAGATCCCGACCCGTGGTCATCAGCATGCCGTGCTGCAGGTTCTGGCCCGGCCGCTCGGTCATGGCGAACACCCGCGTGGGCAGCCCTTCGCCAAACGCCTGCATGCTGCGCGCCTGCTCGAAGTCAGACTTGAAGCCAATGGTGTTGGCGTTGGCAAGGTTGTTGCCACGAACAGCCAGGCTGTTCATGTTCTCCTTGGCCCCGGACATGGCGATGTAAAGCAGGTGATCCATGGGATCCTCCGTCAAACAGATGACTCTCACAGCTCAACTGCAAGTTGAATGCCAAGAGAGATGACGAAGACGGAATGAAAGGAGGAAATGAGGCGGGACGGAAATGACAAGGGGCGCCGAAGCGCCCCTGCCAACTACCCGCCGTCTTAGCGGATCTGCAGTATGTTCTGCTGCAGGGAGCTGTTCACTTCCAGGGAACGGGAGTTCGCCTGGAAGTTGCGCTGGGCAGTGATGAGATCGACCAGCTCGGTGGTGAGGTCCACGTTGGACTGCTCCAGCGCCGACGACTTGATGGAGCCGAACGTGCCGGAGTTCGGGGTGCCGGGCAAGGCATCGCCAGAGAGCAGGGACTGGCGCCAGGAGGTGTCGCCGACCTGGGTGAGACCCTGGGCATTGGCAAACTTCGCCATGGCCACCATGGCCACCTTGACGGTGGTGGCGTTGCTGTAAGTGGCGGAGACTATGCCATCCGCCCCGATCTCCACCTTGGTCAGGCGACCGACGGTGGAGCCGTCCTGGGTCAGCTTGCTCACTTCAAAGGGGGAGGCGTACTGGGTCACGGTACCAAGCTTGAACTCAATCTCCTGGGTGCCATCGGCGCCATTGGTGATGATACCAGCCCCCGCCGCCCCCAGGGGTTCCGTCTTGATGACCGCCGGGGTGGTGGGTGTGACCATCTTGCCGGAGGCATCGAAGGTCACCCGGGCGCTCAGGGGGGCCTGGCTCAGACCGGTCGCCATGGTGGTGGCCGTACCGCCTACGATGTCGATGGGCTTGTCCCCTTCATAGAGGTACATGCGCCAGGCAGTCGGCACCGCCGCTTGGGTAGGATCGGCCGGATCCGCTTCCTTGGTGAAGTACTGGGTGATGGTGTGTGGCTCGCCCAGGGAGTCATAGACCACCACGGAGGTGGAGGAGGAGTAGGTGGTCGAGTCAGTGGGATCGAATTTGGAGGCATTGACATCCATCAGCGTTTTCGTGCTGGAAGGCAGGTTGAAGCCAGCTTCGACCGTCGTGGTCTGCACCGGCTCACCGGCCTTGTCCGGGATCTGGATGGGCTTGGTGGCGTTGATGCTCACCGCCTTGGGGGTGCCGTCAGAGTTGATCTCGTACCCTTGCAGATAACCGCCGGAGTTGCTGACCATGTAGCTGCTCTCATTGAGCTTGAAGGCGCCCGCACGGGTGTAGGTGCGATCCAGGTTGGTCAGGCCGTCCGAGGTCACGAAGAAGCCGTTGCCCTGGATGGCGAGATCCAGCGCGTTGTTGGTGAATTGCAGCGCGCCCTGATGGAACTGCTGGGCCACCGCGCCAGTCGCCACCCCGTTGCCGACCTGGGTCTTGGCGTTGACGAAGATGGAGTTGGCATAGACGTCGGCAAACTCGGCACGGGACTCCTTGAAGCCGGTGGTATTGACGTTGGCAATGTTGTTCGCGGTGACGTTCAGGTCTTTTTGAGCCGCATTGATGCCGCTGAGGGCATTGTTGAATGACATGTCTTTCTCCTTAGATCACTGCGTTAGAGGACGAAGCCGACTGGGTGGTGGTCTTGCCGGTCGTCGCGCCAATTTCCAATACATCGGTCAGGTAGATGCCGCCCAGTCCCTTGAGTTTGAGGGTGCTGGGGTTGGTGCTCGTTCCCAGG
Source organism: Aeromonas sp. R5-1 (assembly GCF_040908265.1). Taxonomy (NCBI): domain Bacteria; kingdom Pseudomonadati; phylum Pseudomonadota; class Gammaproteobacteria; order Aeromonadales; family Aeromonadaceae; genus Aeromonas; species Aeromonas sp. R5-1. The sequence goes on along the minus strand of NZ_JBFODJ010000105.1, from coordinate 9,406 downwards.
GTGACGCTCTCCACCTTGGCGTAAGTCAGGGCGGGGACGCTCTCCGACTTGCCGTCGACGGTGGCATGCGCCTCTATCGAATATTTGCCGCTCTTGGCCTGGTTGCCGGACTTGTCCTTGCCATCCCATTCAAAGGCCACGTTCCCCTTGTGGCTCCCTTCGATGGCGAACTCCCTGATGACCTGGCCGCTCTCGTCCTTCACCGTCACCTTGATGTTGCTGCCGCCGTCGCCGGTGGCGATGACCCCCGTGAGGGTGCCTCCCTTCTCCACGTAACCCGTGTTGGACGGGATCAGCACGTTCTGCCCCACCAGCGCGGAGGCCTGCAGCGCCTGGCTGGAGGTCATCAGGCTGTTGAGGCTCTCCATCTGGGTGGAGAGGCTGCTGATCCCCTGAGACGTCGACATCGAGGTCATCTGGGAAAGCATCTGGGCGTTGTCCACCGGTTTGAACGGATCCTGATAGGAGAGCTGCATGGTCAACAGCTTCAGGAAGGACTCCTGATCCAGCTCCTTTTTCTGGGTACTGGTGTTGACCGTACTGGTCTGGGCCGACGTCGTCCGGTTGACGCCCAGCAGGCTGTCATAGGTATCTGCCACTTATGCTCCCCCCTCTAGGGCGTGCCCACTGGGCCGATTGTTGCCGCCTGGCAGGCGATCACGGGTCACTCTCATCCGGGTTCACCTCTGTCAGGACTTGCCCAGACCCAGGGTCTGCTGCAACATTTTCTTGGCCGCATCGGCCACCTGGACGTTGGTCTGGTAGCTGCGCGACGCCGCTATCATGTCCGCCATCTCTTCCACCATGTTGACGTTGGGCTTGAAGATGAAGCCATCCTTGTCCGCCATGGGATGATTCGGGTTGTACTCCTTGAGCAGGGGCGCATCACTCTCGACGATGCCCTTCACATCCACCCCGACCGAGGCCTGCTTGTCGGACATGGCCTGATCCAGCTGGGCGGCAAAGACTGGCCGCCTGGCGTGGTAAGTTTTTTCCACGCTGGAGCTGACGCTGTCAGCGTTGGCCATGTTGCTCGCCACCGTGTTGAGGCGAACGGACTGCGCGCTCATGGCAGAGCCTGCAATGTCAAAGACCTTGAACAAACTCATCCTTGCTCTCCTTTCAGTGCCTTGAGCAGGCCGCTTATCTTGCTGTTCATGAATTCAAGGGAGGCCTGGTATTCGAGGCTGTTGCGTAGGAACTCGCTGCGCTCCTGCTGCACGTCCACCGTGTTGCCGTCACCGGTATCCGGTTGCAGGGGATTGCGGTACTGGGTCGTGCCCGGGGTATCCATCTGCAAGGCGAAGTGCTTCTCGCTGGTGGTGCTGAGCCCGAACCCTTGCTGGCCCTGGGCATCCTGCAACGCCTGTGAGAAGTCGATGTCACGAGCCTTGAAGCCCGGCGTGTCCGCATTGGCGATGTTGCTGGACAACACCTCGGCACGCTTGGCGCGCACGCTCAGCGTGTACTGATGAACACCGAATGCCTTGTCGAATGAAATTGCCATAGCACACCTCCTGCTTCATGAATATTTAGCAAGAGATGTGCCAAGAGGGTATTGAGCGGGGTTATTTGACCTTGTAGACGATGCCGGGGTTGCAGCGGATCATCTCGAACTTGTCGGTGAGGCCGGCCAGAGACTCGGAGGCCCCCAGCATCAGGTAGCCGCCAGGATTGAGGCTGCTGGCGAACTGGTTGAGGATCTTGGATTTCACTTCGGGCGCAAAGTAGATGAGCACGTTGCGGCAGAAGATGATGTCAAACTTGCCGAGCAGGCTGTAGCTCTCCAGCAGGTTGAGGGGACGGAAGCTGGTCAATTTTCTGACACGCTCCACCACCCGCATCTTGTTGTCGCCACAGGGTTCGAAAAAGAGTCGCTTGCGCTCGGGGGAGAGCCCGCGGGCCAGCGCCAGGCTGTCGTAGACCCCCTCCTTGCACTGGTTGAGCATGGTGCTGGAGATATCGGTCCCCACTATCTGCACCCCGCCCGGCAAGGTACCCGGCCGCTTGACTTGCTGCTCCAGCGCCGTCATGGCGATGGAGTAGGGTTCCTGCCCGGATGAAGAGGCGGCAGACCATATCTTGATGGGACGACCGCTCTTGCCAAGCTCCGGGAAAATCTTGTCGCTCAGCAGCTGGAACGGATAGGTATCGCGAAACCACAGGGTCTCGTTAGTGGTCATGGCATCGACCACCGCCATCTTGAGCTCCCGCTCGCGCACGCTCATCGCCCGGGTGACCAGATCAGACAGACTCTCGATACCAAACTGAGTCATCAAGGGCGACAGGCGGCTCTTGACCAGATACTGTTTGTTGTCACCCAGCACTATGCCGCTCTGTTGCGCCAGAAAATTGCTGAATTGCCTGTATAAGTCGTCCGAAAGTGTCTTCATGCAGTTGTTCTTCTTGATTAGAGAGCGCCTTGTACGGCCTTGGCCAATTCATCCGGCTGGAATTTGGCAATGAAATTGTTCGCTCCGACTTTCTGCACCATGGCCTGATTGAACACCCCACTGAGGGAAGTGTGCAGGATAACATGCAAATCCTTGAGGTTGGGATTGTTGCGGATCTCGGCGGTGAAGGTATAACCGTCCATCTCCGGCATCTCGATGTCCGAAATGACCAGAGCTATCTGATCCTTGATGGGACCGTTCTTGGACATCTCCAGCAACATGTTGAGCGCTTCCCGTCCATCCTTGGCCAGCACGCACTGCACCCCGATAGCCTCCAGTGCCCGTTGAACCTGCTTGCGCGCCACCGAAGAGTCGTCCGCAACCAGCACGGGACGCCCGTGAGGATTGCGCTCCACGCTTGCTTCCACCAGTTCGGTGGACACCTCGGTGGAGACCGGCGAGATCTCGTTGAGAATGCGCTCCACGTCCAGGATCTCCACCAGCTCACCATCTACCTCGGTCACCGCCGTCATGTAGTTGATGCGACCTGCCCCTTTGGGTGGCGGCAGGATGGACTCCCAGTTCATGTTGATGATGCGCTCGACCGAGTGGACCAGGAACCCCTGAATGGAGCGGTTGTACTCGGAGATGATGATGAAGCACTTGGAGAGGTCCTGGATGGGGCGCTTGCCCATCGCCATGCTGAGATCGATCACCGAGATGGTCTGGCCACGGATATGTGCCACGCCGCGAATGCAGGAGTTGAGCTTGGGCATGACGGTCAGAGGGGGACACTGCAGCACCTCGCGTACCTTGAATACGTTGATGCCAAATCTTTGACGTCCATTGAGACGAAACAACAGCAGCTCCAGCCTGTTTTGTCCCACTAGCTGGGTTCGCTGGTTGACCGAGTCCAGAATACTCGCCATAAACACTCCCTAAAAATGCTTGGCACTGATCGTGCATGTCATTATGCATGCACATTGGCTTGCATCAGATCATCGTTGTTTCAACAATCGAATAATTCTGGAGCAAGCATAGTTAACTACGGTGGTATACGTGAATAACTTATCGACCGGTAAGCAAAAATGATTAGTAGACTTTTCCTTATCTTACTGCCGTTTTGCAGTCTGTCTCACGCCATGGCGTCCGAGGTCACCGACTATCTGCAAGAACAGGCACAGGCGTTCGTGCTCGACCAGCTCGATATTCCCCTCGATGCACAGGCCGACGTCAAGGCCGGTACCATTGACGAGCGCCTCCCCCTCACGCGCTGCGAAGATGCCCTCACCATTTCCCTCCCCGCCAGGATGGAGATCCGTCGCAACACCACCGTCTACCTCAAGTGCGAGGGAGACAAATCCTGGGATCTCTATCTACCGGTCCGGGTCAGCATCCAGAAACCCTATGTCACCGTCACCGTCCCGGTTGCCAAGGGGGACATTCTGAGTGAACCCATGCTGACCCTGGCATACCAGGACCAGACCCTGATCCGTGGCGACTACCTTACCGACCCGACCGCCCTCATCGGGGTACGCAGCAAGCGTGAGCTCAAACCGGGCCAGCCAATCAGGCTCACCCAGGTATGCGTGGTCTGCAAGGGGGACCAGGTCACCCTGAGCGCCGAAAACAGCAGCATGCAGATCAAAACCATGGCCCGCGCCTTGCAAGATGGCAGCTTCGGAGACATGATCCGGCTTGTCAACACGCGCTCGGGCAGAACGGTGCAAGGCCAGGTCAGTGCAGTGGGCTCCGTGGTCGTGACATTCTGACACAGGAATGCACTGCGCAATTTTTTTCTAAAGTTCTGACCGCCGTCACCGATACACAGGTAAGCGAACAGCAAAGCAGACGAAGGTAAACCTTATGGCTATCAACAATATCAACAACTTGGCTAACAACCGCCTGCAAAACAGCGGCAGCAACCAAGGTGTAGCCACCAAGTCGGCTACCTCCAGCGAGAGCAGCCGTGCGACGACCGTCAAGAGCGACTCTGTCTCCTTGACCAGTGAGGCGCAGCAATTGCAACAGATGCAGAAGACCCTCAACACCGCCTCCACCGGTAACGAGAGCCGCGTCGAGAGCCTGAAGAAGGCCGTGGCCAGTGGGGAGTACAAGGTCAACAGCGAAGCCGTGGCCAGAAAGATGTTCAGCTTCGAAGCCGATCTGGATAAACGGTTGGGATGATGGACCTCCCTTCGCTGCTGCGCGCCCAGGACGACAACCTCTCCCAGATGCAAGGCTTGCTGGCAGAGGAGTTCGACCTCCTCAAGGCTCACCGGGCCCTTGCCTTGCCGGCACTCGCCGATCGCAAGCAGCAACTGTTGGTGGCCATCGAGACGCTGGACAAGACTCTGGCGGAGCTACCCGACCTGCAGCAACAGCTGGGCGCCTTCCCGACCCAATTGCAGGCCCTTCAAGCCAAGCTGGAAGCCTGTCAGGAGCAGAACAACCTCAATGGACGTCTGCTCGAACTCAGCATTGTCTCCAATCGCCGTCTCGCCAGCTTCCTCAGCAAGCTCAGAGACAGCAGCTCCCTGACCTATGACGCCAAAGGCAATACCCGCTCAGGCACCCGCTCTTTCGGGATCAAGGCCTGATCTCCTCTCCCCCTTCTGATTTCCTCTCCTTGCCAGCCCCTCATCAGAGCACTAGCTGCATCAGGGTTTCTCCATCCTTGCAGGCATGGATGCTCATGCAGCCGTCGTCATAGCGCCCATAACTGGCCACCCACTCGCCCCTTGGAAAACAGATAGACCCCGGGTTCATCAGGAAAATCTCTCCCTCCTGGCGCAGCACAGGCACATGGGTATGACCGCTGATGAACAGGCTCCCTGCTGGCAGGGGCACGTTGCCGGGCTCATAGAGATGACCGTGGCTGACAAACCAGCGCCGCCCATCCACCAGCAGCTGGTTGTAGGGCGCCGTGATGGGGAAATGGAGCAGCATCTGGTCCACCTCCGAATCGCAATTGCCACGCACCGCCATGATGCGGGGGGCCAGCTCGTTGAGCCTTGCCGCCACGGCGGCAGGATCATACCCCGCCGGCACCGGATTGCGCGGCCCGTGATTGAGCAGATCCCCGAGCAGCAGATAGTGATCAGGCTGCCAGGGAGCGAGTTGCGCCAGCACCTGCTCGAGGGCAGTCAGACTGCCGTGCAGATCCGAGATAATGGCAATCTTCATTCCACACTCCTCATGGCTGGCTGAAATAGAGATCCTTGGTGGCGATGGCGCCCTTGAGGTTGCGGCTCGGCAAGCCGCGCAGTGCCGGGTCCACCAGTCGCATCTGGTTGTAGTGATAGACGGGGATGACGGGCACCTCCTCCATCAGCAGTTGCTCGGCCTGATGATAGATCCCGGACCTAACGTTGGCATCCAGGGTCTCGGAGGCCTGCTGCAGCAGACCATCGAAGGCGGGGTTGCAGTAGCCGCTCTCGTTCTGGGGATCCTGGCAGCGGAAACTGCCAAGCATGGACGACGGCTCGACATAATCACCAAACAAAAATGAACGAGCCAGCATGAAATCACCACTGTCCTTGGCCACCTGATAGGCATTCCACTCCATGTTGTTGAGAGAGACCTCGACCCCCAGCGGTTTCCACATGGCCGCCACCGCCAGGGCCAGCTTCTTGTGGTTCTCCGACGTGTTGTAGGTCAGCGTCAGCCTGAGGGGATGGGCGCTGTTGTAGCCCGCCTGGGCCAACAGTGCGGCGGCCCGGGCCAACCGAGTTGACTGGTCTTCCCGGGAGAGGGGGATATCCAGTTCGTCATAACCTGGCATGGCGGGCAGCAATGACCAGGCAGGACGTTCTCCCTGGCCGCTCACCTTCTCGGTCAGCAGGTAGCGATCAATGGCCATGGAGAGCGCTTGGCGCACCCGCACATCCTGCAATTCAGGGAGATTGAGATTGAAGGTATAAAGATAGGTGCCAAGCAGCGGCAAACCCCAGATCCGCTCCGGTGCCTCCTGCATGGTCTTCTGGTAGTACTCCAGCGCCACCTTGTTGGTGAGCTGGATCTCCCCCGCTTCGTAACGCAGCCGCTCCCCATGCTGGGAAGCGAGCGGCAGGTAGGTCACACGCTGGATCCGGGTATGGGCGTCATCCCAGTACTGGGGGTTGCGCTCGGCTTCGATGCGCTCGTTCACCACCCAGCTCGCCAGCTTGTAAGGGCCATTGCTCACCATCTTGCCTGGCTGGGTCCACTGCTTGCCAAACTGGGTGATGACCCGTTCGTTGACCGGCACGAAGGGACGCTGGCTGACCAGTTGCAGGAAATAGGGAACGGGACGCTCCAGGGTCACTTTCAGGATCTGGTCGCTTTCGGCCTCCACCCCCAGGGCATCGAGATCGAGCGCACCGGCATAAATGGACTGGGCATTGTTGATGCCGGTCGCCAGCAACAGGCCAGCGGAGGGGGAAGCCTGCGCCGGATTCAGCAGCCGCCGCCAGGCGTAGACGAAATCCCGGGCTGTGAGGGGCTCGCCGTTGGACCATTTGAGCTGGGGACGCAGAAAGAAACGCCACACCAGTCCATCCTCGCTGGTCTCCCAGCGCTGGGCCTGGGCGGGCACTATCATGCCCTGTCCATCCTCGCTCACCAGCCCCTCGAACAGGTCCACCAGCACCACCTCCCCTGGGAAGCCGGAGCGGATCAGGGCCGGATCGAGGGACTCGGGTTCGGCGCCATTGCCTTTGACCAGGGTTTGTCTATCTGAAATGTAAGTCTGCTCAACCACGCTACTAGCCAGTGACGGCGGCACCGCCATCAACCCAAGCAGTAAGGGAGATAGCCAGCGACGGGCTGGCCTGACGGCGAAACGGTAAAACATACATTAACCTCGTTCAATTCTTTTGACTGCAATAGGGAGAAGGCCGGCGGCGCGCCTGGAAACGAATGCATGATGCCGCGCTTGTTATCCCCGAAGACGGCCCGTATTGTATCGGGCCTGCCCGATAGAGGGAGTCTTCCGGGCTATTTTTTTCATGGTTTTATGACGACACGGCCGCCACGGGTGCGTGCGACAGCAAGAAGGCACGCTCCCCTGCCCCGTAAGCAATCGGCCCGGGGCGATATGTCGCCTGTAGGTCCGGTTGTCGTCTACCGTTTCAGGGGTCTTTATGGGTTACGAATGGTTGGCGCTGGCTGCCGCAAGTTTATGGGCGATCGCCGCCCTCATCTCCGTCAAACCGGCTCGCCATCTGGGGGCCTTTGCCTACAGCCGCTGGCGGATGTTCCTGGTCAGCCTGATGCTGGCCAGCGCAAGTCTGGTGACGGGAGGCTGGCAGACCCTCACCGAGAGCGCCCTTCCCCTGCTGGCCCTCTCCGGCCTCATCGGCATCTTCGTCGGCGACACCGCCCTCTTTGCCTGCATGAACCGACTCGGCCCCAGGCGCAGCGGTCTGCTCTTCTCCTGCCACGCCCTCTTCTCCGCCCTGCTTGGGCTCTGGCTCTTTGGCGAGCGGCTCGATGGTTGGCGCCTGCCAGGCGCCTTGCTGGTCCTGGCCGGGGTCATGCTCGCCATCCTGTTTGGTCGTCGTGGCGACAACCAGCAGAACGAATGGGAGCAGGTGCGCGGCCGCCTCGTGGTCGGCATAGCCCTTGGCCTTACCGCAGCCCTGTGCCAGAGCCTCGGAGCGATCATCGCCAAGCCGGTGATGATGAGCGGCACCGTGGACGCAGTGAGCGCTTCTGGCGTGCGCATGGGCAGCGCCCTCTTGGCACACTGCGTCTTGCGGGCTCTGCGCCTGCCGCTCGCCATGCCGCACAACCCCATCAACCGGCAGGTGCTCGGCATGATAGGTATCAACGGATTTCTGGCGATGACGCTGGGAATGACCCTGATCCTGGTGGCCCTGCGTCAGGAAGATGTGGGCATGGTGGCCATCTTGTCTTCCACCACACCGGTCATTCTGCTGCCCTTGCTGTGGTGGCACTCGGGGATGCGTCCCTCGCTCCCCGCCTGGGCCGGAGCCCTGCTCGCCACCCTGGGCACGGCCCTGGTGCTGGGAATGGGGAACTGAGCCCCGTCTCTCCTGCAAGAAGGAAGGACCAACACGCCCATCGGCGGCACTGAGCCGCCGATGCTCCCCCGTGCCGGACAGGGAGAGAGGCGATCGCGTCCCTAGAACAGGGCCACTTCCTCTTCGGTCAGCTCCCGGTATTCCCCCGGAGCCAGCTCATCGTCCAGAGTCAACTCGCCGATGCGTTCCCGATGCAACCCGACCACCTTGTTGCCGATGGCGGCGAACATCCGCTTCACCTGGTGATACTTGCCCTCGTGGATGGTCAGGCGTGCTTCTCGCTCGTCCAGGATCTCCAGCTCCGCAGGGCGGGTCTTGTCGTTCTCGTTGCGCAGATAGATACCGTCAGCAAAGAGCGAGATGGCCTCTTCACTCACGGGGTCAGCCAGCCAAACATGGTAGGTCTTGGCACACTCGTGACGGGGCGACGTGATGCGATGGGACCACTGGCCATCATCGGTGATCAGCACCAGCCCGGTGGTATCGAGATCGAGGCGCCCCACCACATGCAGTTTGCCCATGGCCGGCTCGTCGAGCAGGTGGAACACGGTGGCGTGATCCGGATCCTCGTTGGAGCAGACGTATCCTTCCGGCTTGTGCAGCATGAAGTAGCGATTCTGCTGGTTCAGGGTCAAGGTCACGCCGTCAAACTCGATCTGGTGTTGCTCGTTGATGTGAAAGGCGGGCTGCTTGACCAGCACGCCGTCTACCAGCACTTCCCCCTGACGGATCAGCTTGCCCGCCTGGGAACGGGTCAAATCGGAGCAATCGCAAAGAAATTTGTCGAGCCGCATGCAAAAACCTCGGAATCCATCATGATTGGGGGCCACATTATATCGGTCAGACCCGACAACACCAGTACTAAGCGACAGGGACTCAAGTTGACATCCTCCCCCACCTTAGCGCTTCGCGTCACAGGAGGGGGATCCCCATTACTGGGTGATAGCTGCTCGCGCAGTACCGGGTTCCTGCTTCATCGGGCGGCCT